>VAZS01000400.1 GCA_005884855.1 Alphaproteobacteria bacterium
CGCACTTGTGAGATGCCATAAATAACCAATGACCCCAATATGCCGACCCCGAGCACCCAAACCCATAAGGGTGTCTGCGCAAACCCTCCCTCGGGGTTGGAGCCGGTACCCTGAAATGGGTCATAGATGACCCATACAACGACGAGTGCGATCACCAACGGAGCGATGATAATGAGAGCTCCACGGTTTTTTTCGACGACGTTCATCTTGGCCTCACATGGTGCGGAGCTGAACGTCATTCCAACGAGATCGGATATCTACCGTTCCACTTCACGACGTGGCTTGATGTTTTGCCAACTGCTGCGGATTTCTGCGTGCTTGTCGGCACCTCCCAGCAATCGTGGAACGGACCGTGTTCGTCCGAGTTGCGCCAGCAAAGCCACGATGAGAAATCATGCCTCTCTCAAGGCCCGAGGAGGATGCGCCGGAAATTACCGGGAACATGAACGGATAAGACGGGCGAACGATCACCATCGTCCACCAATATTGGTCGGGTCGTCGCGATAGTTCCTAGGGAGCCCCGAGAGGCTGCAAAATGCCTTTGCTCGGGCGTATACGGCCGGCGCTTAATCGCTCTGTATGTCGGCTGCCCGACCAAGCGGTTTCGGGCAAAGGAACCTTCATGCGATCTCTGCGTTCCGCAAGTGAAATGGCTATTTGTCCGCCACGCACTTGGGGGGATTGATGGAGATCGGAAGACCCTACTCGAGACTGCTGCAGCGGCTCGAAAAACTTAATACTTTATCAGCTCACGACAGGCAGCTGATTGCCGAGCTGCCGCTAACGGTCGCGAATTTCTCGGCCAATGAAGAAGTTGTGCGTCATGGCGAGAGTCCTTCGCGTTGCACACTGGTGCTCGGCGGCTTCCTGTATGGCCATAAGCGCGTGAATGGATCACGGCGGCAGATCACCTCGTTCTTTGTTCCAGGCGACATTGCAGACCTGCACACTTTGCATTTGGCGCCCCTCGACCATAGTCTCTCCACGCTCGGGCCCGCCGTGGTCGCGTTCATGCCTCATGCTGCTTTCCGGGAAATGCTCGATAGGTCGCCGCAATTAGCTGAGGCATTCTGGCGGGATACATTCATTCGGCTGGCGATTTTGCGCGAATGGGTCACCAATCTCGGCCGACGTGATGCCATCGCTCGGGTCGCCCACGTCATCTGCGAACTCGCCCTCCGCTTGCAGCGTGTCGATCTCGCGCAAGATCTGTGCTTCTCGATTCCCTGGACCCAAACCGACCTTGCCGATGCCTGCGGAATTTCCAATGTTCACGCTAATCGGGTGGTGCAGGAGCTACGGCGGCTCGGCCTCGTCGAGTGGGATTCTCGAAAAGTGAGGATACGCGACTGGGACGCCGTGACGAAAATCGCCGATTTCTCAGATGAATATCTGCAACTCGGTGGGCCCGCAAAGCGGGATCCCCTATTGGGGCAAAAGGTGTCCGAGCACGCTTAAGTCCGGCCAACGGTGCGCCGCGCTCCGCGGAAATTCTTTGATGAAAATGACCCAAAACATCGGCGCTGACGCCGGCTCGAATGAACTGAGTGCCTCGCTAAGGAGAAACATCCAAGCGCTCAGGGAGCGCCGCACACGTGAGAGGATGTCCGCCAGCTTCGAAGAGCGGCTCGCCAACGCCATCACCGGTTTCACCGGCAGCATGCGTTTCGTCTACCTGCACCTGGCGATCTACGGCGCTTGGATCATTTCAAACCTGATCCCCCAGGTACCGCATTTCGACCCGACCTTCGTTATTCTTGCGATGGCCGCTTCCGTCGAGGCGATTTTCCTCTCGACTTTCGTTCTTATCAGCCAAAATCGAGCGATGGACGAGAGCGACAAACGCGACGACTTGGACCTTCACATCAACTTATTAACAGAGCACGAACTCACTCGTCTGATAGAGATGGTGGCCGCCGTCGCGCAGAAGCTTGAGGTGCGTACGGCAGCAGATCAGGAAATCGGTGAAATCACCAAAGACGTCGCTCCAGAAGCCGTGCTCAGCGAAATCGAAGAAAATAGCCCAGCGCAATGATGCCGGACCGAGCGCCGTCAACCGAAGACATCATTCGGCGGCGACTACTTTCGAGTTCAGCGAGATCGACGGGCGCCTGCCGGTTCCGTCCCCCGTCCTGTAGGCCGTCGCCCGCGGCTTGCTCCAAACCTTGAACGCATGATCGCGGGTAGGCGAGGTTCCATTGCCGATCGCACAGTACTTGAACCCTCTTCCCGTGACCTGCTCTGCGGACAGCATATTTTTCAAATCGATCAACAATGGCGCCGCCATCCTTCGCTTCAGGCGCGCCAGGTCAAGGTGACGGAATTCGTCCCATTCAGTCACAATCACTGCCGCGGCGGCGCCGCTGGCAGCGTCCAGCGCCGTTCGATGATAACGCACGCATTCCGGCAACAGCGGCTTTGCGCGCTCAATTCCAACCGGATCGTAGGCATGGACTATAGCCCCGTGTTCGACCAGAGCCTGCACCAGGTCTATCGACGGCGCCTCCCGCATGTCGTCGGTGCCTGCCTTGAACGTCAATCCGAGCAACGCGATCGTTTTTCCCTGCAGATCGCCGCCGCTCGCCGCGCGGATTTTGGCGGCGATCGAACGCTTGCGCGTCTCGTTCGAGGCTAGCACGGCCTCGATGATGCGCATGGGCGTACCATGCTCTGCACCGGCCTTCGCCAGCGCTCTCGCGTCTTTTGGAAAGCATGAGCCGCCGAACCCCGGTCCCGCGTTGAGGAATTGCCGCCCGATTCGGCAGTCGAGCCCGATGCCCAGTGCGACGTCGCCTACTCTGGCATCGACTTTCTCGCACAGATCGGCAATTTCGTTGATGAAGGCGATCTTCGTGGCGAGGAAGCCGTTCGCCGCATATTTGATCAGCTCCGCCGCACGACGTTGGGTCGCTA
Organism: Alphaproteobacteria bacterium; assembly: GCA_005884855.1. GTDB lineage: Bacteria > Pseudomonadota > Alphaproteobacteria > Rhizobiales > Xanthobacteraceae > Bradyrhizobium. The sequence goes on from VAZS01000400.1 coordinate 2,914, forward strand.
CAACCCGCGTAGGTTCGATTCCCATTGCGCAATACAGACCGCTCAGCGCGTCCAGAGCGCGCTCCGAATCCGCGCCGATCACCACGCGGTCGGGCATTTTGAAGTCCTGGATTGCGCACCCGGCCCGAAGAAACTCCGGATTGGAAGCCACATCGAAATCAAGCTCGGGCCGCAGGCTTTCGATGAGCCGTTGAACCTCCTCGCCAGTGCCGACCGGTACGGTGGATTTAATGACGACAAGGCACCCGTCCTGCAGCGCGGGCGCGATCTCCCTGATGGCCTCGTAAAGGTTGGTGAGATCCGCGGAACCGTCCTGCCCGCTTGATGGTGTTCCCACGGCAAGAAAAACGGCCTCGGTGCTTGCTGCAACGGCCCGGGCATCCGATGAAAAGTCGAGCGCCTTTTGCTGACGTCCCTTTGTAATGAGCTCGGAAAGTCCGGGCTCGTAGATAGGCATCTTACCTTTGTTCAGCAGGTTGATTTTTGGCTGATCGACATCGACACAGGTCACGCGATGTCCGGCTTGCGCAAAACATGCGCCCGTTACAAGGCCGACGTAACCCGTGCCGATGATAGCGATCCTCATTACATATCCTCTTGCTTGGCTTGAGCAGCCGGTGTCGGCTGGACCCGGCCCTGTCGACGCCTCGGAAGGCGGGCACGGGCCGCCCTCGCCGTATCGATACTGGCGACTGTCGCGTCGCGGCTGTTGGTCTCCATACTGAGCGAAAAATAGGCGATGGTCGCTTCGAGCCCCTTGTCGATGTCAACTTTTGGCCGCCACCCCAGCGTATCGGCGGCTTTCCCGATCATCGGCTTACGACGCTGTGGATCGTCTTGTGGCAGCGACCGGTGGTGCAACTCCGAAATCGATCGCGAGTGAGCGATCACCTTCCTGGCGATTTCCTCGATGGTAAATTCCTGCGGATTGCCGAGATTGCACGGTCCGGTGATCTCGGGCGGACTTTCCATCAGCAGTTCGAGGCCGCCGACAAGGTCATCGACAAAGCAGAAGCTACGGGTCTGCCGGCCCGAGCCGTAAATAGTGATCGGCGCGCCCCGCAGCGCCTGGACGATAAAATTTGAAACCACCCGGCCATCATTTTCCAGCATGCGCGGACCGTAGGTGTTGAAGATGCGCGCCACCTTTATTTGCAGGCCGTGAACACGGTGGTAGTCGAAGAACAGAGTTTCAGCCGCTCGTTTGCCTTCGTCGTAGCAGGCGCGCGGACCTATAGGATTCACGTGCCCAACGTAGCTCTCCGGCTGAGGATGAATCTCCGGATCGCCATAGACTTCGCTGGTTGAGGCCTGAAGCACCCGGCTCGCCTTGAGTAGCGCCAATTCGAGCACATTGCTCGCACCGGTCACGCACGTCTTCATCGTGGCGATCGGATCGCGCTGGTAATGACGAGGCGACGCTGGACAAGCCAGATTGTAAATTCGATCGACCTGTCCTGAGATGTTCAAGGGCTCGCGGATGTCATGATGATAAAATGAAAAGTTCGGATGGTTAAGCAAAGGCCTGATGTTGCGCATCGCCCCGGTGAACAGGTTGTCGACACAGATGACGGTGTCTCCGCGCTGGATCAACTGATCGCACAGGTGCGATCCTATAAATCCCGCACCGCCTGTGACGACTGTCCGAAGCCCACGACGAAACGGTTTGGCGGAACCAAATCGCATGTCAGTGCCGACTTTCATTTCACCTCCTCGAATTCAATCCGGCGCCTGTTTGCGCTCTTGAGTGATTGCCGACGTGCCCGCGCCTCGTGGTAATAAGTCTCGAGCTGACGGGCTCTATGAGCGGGCGTATGCTCTTTGAAAAGCCGCGCGCGGGCGTTCGAGGCAATGGTGAGGCGGCGATCGTCCGGGATTTCGCTCAAAATCTGAACGACATCGCGTGCTCCCGACGCGACGAGTATCTCGCTGCCCGGCGAAAACACGGTTTCAATTCCGGGCCAGTCGTCTGAGATCAAAGGCGTGCCACATGCGGTAGCCTCAAACAGCCGTACGCTCGGCGAAAATCCCAGTGACTTCATGTCGGACCGGGTGACGTTCAACGCGTAGCGCTGCGAACAATAGAATTCCGAGTGCTGGCGGGGCGCCAAATGAGAAATATGACTGACGTTATCGGGCCAGCGCACCGTGTCCGGATATTTCGATCCGGCTACGACAAATAAATCATCCTGAAGCTCGCGCGCGGGTGCGAGCAATAACCTCTCGAGCAGCGGCTGGCGGTCTTCGCTATACGTGCCGAGGTATCCCAAGCACCATCGCGGGGGCGCCGCGGTGGCCGCATGCATTCTGAGGTCGGCGCTACAATAAAGCGCGCGCGCAAGCGGACTGCCGTAGAGATCCTCGATGATGCCTAACGCGGGGCCTCCCGAAAATGAAAGGTAAAGATCGAAGCGGGGAATTAGACCTGGCGAGATATAATCGATGCCGCCGCTGTCCAGTCCGGCGAGCGTGACCGGCGTATCGATGTCGTAGAATGCCGTAATCCCGGTTGCGCCGGCGGTGAGCCATTCGCCGATCGCGATCCCATCGGGAACGTAAGATCCCAATATGACGAGATCGGCGTCCCGCACCGAATCCGAATACCGGTGAGCAAGTTCAATCAGCGACCGATAGAGACCGACCCGGCAGTATTCCGGATTTTCCAGATCCCGATGCTCCCGGTACCAAGGCACGTCGCGCTCAAGAAACGTAACGGAATGACCGAGATCGGACAGCGCCTTTGTCAATGCGCGATAAGTGGTGGCATGGCCGTTGCCCCATGAGGACGTGATGGAGAGACCCATGATAACGATCTTCAATGTCATCCGGCAGCTCCGGCTTGGGTTGATGATCCCTCCAGCACCTCGTGTACTTGCAGCGCGCGCTGCGCGTAGGTGTGATGCGCAAGAACGCGCCTGCGGGCACGATTTGCGATTTCCCGCGCACGCCCCGGAGTGAGCCCATCAAGGTGGAGCGCAACCTCCTCGCCGTCTTCCGCTACCAGCACCTCCCGATTTGGCTCCAGAAAAAGATCGATGCCCTTCCAGCGGTCGGTGAGCAGGCACGCTCCGGCTCCGGCGGCCTCAAACACGCGGGTCGGCGGTGAATACCCGTATCGGGCCATGCTCTCCCGATTCACGTTCAATGTTGCGAGCCCAGAGCAAAAGAACGCATTGTGAGCGTTGGTGCCCACATGGCCGATGCACTTCACGTTGCCTGGAAGTTCTTTGGATTCCCATCCAGATCCCCCCAGCAGAAACCGCTTGTGTGGCAGCCGACGCGCGGCATCGAGGAAGAAGGCGTCGACCCGGGCTTCTCGGTCCGGCAAACGGTTACCCAAAAATCCCAGCTCGGATTCGAATTCAGGGACCGGCTCGACAGGAAAATGATGGTCAGGATCGAGCGCGTTGTAAATCGGCACGCAATCGCGCGCGCCAACGGCGCGGTAAGCCTTCACGACGGGAGCGCCACCGCCATAGGTAAAAACAACGTCGTAGCGCGGAATAGCCTTGCGCAGATGATGGGCGGGGTTCGCAGCTATTTCGTCCAGTGTTGCGGGAGCATCGACGTCCCAATAGGCGCGGCGCCCCCGCGCGGGCGTTTCCACCATTGCGCATTCGAGTTCCCGGTCGAAAACGCCAACGCCACTGGCTTTGACAAGAAGATCCGCGGAGCCAATCGCCTTTTCAAGCGAGCGCTGCCATCCTTCCGAGGTCGCGGGATAGACAACTACCTTGGCCCATTCCGGATCCGAAATATCGCGGTGGCTCTGCCGCTCGAATGCATCTGGCTCAAAGAAAACAATCTCATGTCCGAGCGCGGCAAGCGCCTTCAAGATGCCGCGGTAATAGGTGGCGGCGCCATTCCAATAAGATGAGACAAGGCTCGAGCCAAAGAAGCAGATCTTCATGATGCGATCCGTTCCTGCTGCGGTTTGATACGGGATGCTTGTCTGGCATCATCAAGGCTATCGAGGATCGCCAGCAGTTCCTGGACGCGGTGGCGACAGGTGTGCTTGTTCAACACCGTCTCTAAGCCTGTTCGTGAAAGATAAGCGGCAAGGCCGGCGTCATTCAGCACAGCCGCCAAAGCAGACCTCATGGTGTCGCCACTGCTCACGTTGAGATAGCAGCCGGAAGGAAATAGCTGTTCTTCATCAGACCAGGGCGCCGAAATCAGCGGAATACCGCAGGCGAGTGCTTCAAACATGCGAATTGTCGGGATTCCGGGCAGCTGTCGTGCATAGGGCCCACGTGGGACGTGCACGGTCGCCCGCGCCTGTGCAAACGCCATCGGCGCCCGATGGTTGGGAAGCCAGCCTCCATAGCTTAGTCCGGCGGCTTCTATCGCTTCGAGCGCCTCATTCGGATATCGGACGCCATACACACGTCCAGACAGGTTCAGTTGGCTGGCCGGCCTGATCAGAAATTCGATGAGTTCGGCGCTGCGTTCATCATCTCCCCAATTGCCGATCCATACGAGGTCGCCTTGCTTTTCAACTTCCGGCATCGGACAGTACAGTTCGACATCGGCGGCCTCGTGCCATGTAAATGCGCGCCGCGCCCATCCGTGCTTGACGTAGAGCTCACGCAGCACTTCGCCAAAGGCGAGCACGCCGTCGTATCCATCGAGATCAATTCCCGCGAGTTCATGCGGCGCCGTTACGGCTCGATGATGTGTGTCATGAAACAGCAGCTTGAATGCTCCACCGGCGGCACGGCGACGGCCGAGAGCCGCTATCAGCGCCGGCGGATTCCATTCATGGACCATCACGAGATCGGCAGCGTCTAGGACGTTGTCCAGGTCGGGTGACGTCTCATACCGACGCAGTTGAATTCGAGGCAGCAGCGCCTCCGCCTCGCGCAAGATCGTCTCGCCACCGTCGCGCAGTGCGTTGCTACGGCTCCAGCCCTCACCAGGCTCGCATACGATTATCTGATGACCGAGCCGCGCCAGTTCCCGCGTTACGCCGCGGAGGAAATGCGCATTGCCGTTGTTCCAGCATGAAGTATAGGCGTGACAGAAGAACACCGCTTTCATGCCAGCATCTCCCCGCATGGCGCGCCGGTCAATCGGCCGGCTGCTCCACCCAACAAGGATGCGTAGAGACAGCGATAGGCGTTCACGGTTTTGCTCAGGGAATAATGTTGTGCGCGTTCGGCCGCCGCGCGCTGTAGGCGCACTCTGTGCACCTCGTCTCGGCAGAGCGTTCGCAGGGCGGCAATGAGTTGGTCGGAGTCGCGCGGATCGAAAAACGCCGCGGCGGCATCCCATAACTCGCGGAAAGTCGGAATATCAGACAGCAGCAAAGCGCAGCCTGCGCTTGCGGCTTCCAGTACGGAGAGCCCGAACGGTTCGTACAGGGCGGGGCTGACGAAAACCGATGCGCTCTCCATCTCGCTAAGCAGCGCGGCGTGCGACATCTCGCCAACGAGCGGATAGATTCTTGGCCTTGTCCCACAGCCGACCGGCGCTCAAGACCAATGGTCGTTTGCCGGCGGACGGAGCACGGCCACTCTCCACACCATTCCAGATCACTTCCCCGCCTTGGCAAAGGCCGTACTGCGAAAGCAACTGCTCTCGAAACGCCCACGTGGGCGCCACCCACACGTCGGCATTTCGCAATCCAGCTTCAACGGAGACGGTGTAGGCCTTCCATTCATCGCCAGTGAATGCATCGGTTTCTCGGCAAGCAGCGGCCCAGCTATTAACGCAGGAGTGGGCAACCGCGATGGTCGGGACCTTCCAATGAAACATGGCCTCGCGGAAACTGTTGAAATGAACGAGGTCCGGCCCAAAACGATCTGCGATCGCTCGGAGCACGGTATCGGCGTGGCAAACGTCGGCTCCGGCCGGATCCTGCCATTCCAGTTGCAGATCGGTCTCGACCAGCGAGATCCCCCGACACCCTCGCACCATTGCTGTTTGTGCGGCCGTCGGTCGTGGCCCGAGCGTCACCAGCAGGACTTCGAAGCCGGCGAGCCCAAGTGAGCGGGCCAGCGTCGTCGCGAAAACCCATACCCCGCCGACGGCGTCGGTCGTCATCATTAGACGAATGCCCGAGCCAGCAGCTCTCATGGCCGCACCTCGAGCTCGAGCTGTCGAAGCGGGACCGGACGCTGCTCCTGCACGTCGCTGAAACGGTCGAACAGCCCGAGATAGTAATCGTGCGCGCGCTCCCAGGCGTGATCGTCCGGTTCGCCCCACAATTTTCGGTAATCGGGCGAGCCGGGATAGGGATATAACGGGACCGGATCATTGGCCCAGACTCCGGCAGCACGCATTTTGTCACGCCAGCGCTGCACGGCGATGTCGTCATCTTCAGCCACTTCGATCAGATTGGCTTGAACGAATGGAACGTGACGTCTCGCCATCATCAGACGATCGGCCAATTGGTCGGTGGTCATCCGGCACTTCTTGGCGAGCGATTCGCGCCCTTCCGGCGTAAGGCTTTCGACACCGGCCTCGATCGACACGCAGCCTGCGCGGCCGAGCAATTCCAGCATTTGCGGCTTCCAAAGGTCGATGCGCGTCTGAACTCCGAACAGCAGACCGCGCGAGATCAAGCCATTCAGCAGCTCGGTATTCGGCAGAAATATCTCATCGATGAAGTAGATATATTCGACGCCCTGACGACGAAGTTGGTCGACCTCCTGCAGGATCGCTGCGGCGGGCCGCTTGCGATAACCGTTGCGGAAGTTGTCCTTTGCGCAAAACGTGCAGCTGTACGGGCAGCCGCGCGATGCCTCGACCTCCGCCCCAGGTCCGACCGGCGTCGCCTCAAATCGATGATGATGATGCTTGTGCCGGCGGATCATTTCATCCGGCCATTGCAAAGGCGGCTGATCCACAAACGCCGCCGCTTGCGGTCCGCCATTGACGCGGATGCCGGTACGGTCCCTGTAGCAATTGCCGGCCACTTGCTTTTCGCCATTCGCAAGACGCAGCAGTGTCGTTTCGCATTCGCCCATTACCACGCAGTCGACCTGCAACTTGGTCAGCGCTGCGCGAGGCGTGCTGGAGCCATGCGGACCGACAGCGACCAGCATGGGTGCGGCATCCCGCAAAGCAAATGTTAGCTGCTGCGGGATACGCAGTTCCGGCGGTGCACACCGCCAGAACAGATAGGTCGGAGCAGTGGTAATGACGACAATGTCGGGCTTGAAGGATCGAAGCTCGGCGGCGACGTCGGAGATCGCAAGTCCGAACATGTGCGCATCGAGCAGCAGCGTCTTATGTCCTGCCTGCTCGAGCATTTGCTGCGAAATTCCGAGCTCGAGCGGGAGGTGAGGCGATCGGCAGCCGAAATAGATGCTTCCGTCGTAGCGCCAATCAGGATTGATAAGCGCAACCCGCGTCATAGCCGCAACTCCCGCGGCGCATTCGCGCCTGCTGGGCTGAAGCGTCCTTCCAGCCACTCCAACAACGACTGAAGCCCCTCTCGGAGCGGCACCTGCGGCATCCAGCCTACCGCCGAAGTCAACGCGTCAAAGCGCGACACGTACCAGGGCTGATCGCCCGGCCGCCATTGATCGAAGCTGAGCGCAGGCGCAACTCCGCGCATCAGCGCGATTTGATCGATCAGCTCCAGCAAGCTGATGGCATTCTCTGGCCCGCCGCCTAAATTGAAGACCCGTCCACGAACAGATCCGATGTTTTCGAGCACGGCGATCCAGGCTGCCGCAGCGTCGGATACGTGCAATGCATCGCGCACCTGTAATCCATCGCCAAAGATCGTGAGCTGCTCTCCTAGAATCGAGCGCAGCATGAAATGAGCCAACCATCCCTGATCCTCGGTACCAAATTGCCGTGGTCCGTAGATGCAGCTCATCCGCAACACCGCCGTGTCCATCCCGTAAACGCGCGCGTAGTCTCGCACATACTGATCGGCGGCTCCCTTGGAGCATCCGTAGGGGCTATAAAAGTCCAGCGGAACATCTTCCGTCACGCCACCGGAGAGACGAGCATTTATCGGAACATGACGGTTTCCAACTTGCTCGATCTCGCTGTCTTGCACCAAACGGCCGTAAACCTTGTTAGTGGATGCGAAGATCATTGGAGCTGAAGGATTATGGATCCGGATCGCCTCCAGCACATTCAGGGTGCCGCGGGCATTGATCTCGAAATCATCGATGGGCTCCTGCAAACTGCCGGTGACCGCGACCTGAGCGGCAAGATGCAATACCGCTCTCGCACCTCGCACCGCCTCGATCACCGAAATCGCGTCGCGAATATCGCCCGTCATGATCGAGACCAGCTCTCCATGACGCAATTTCAGCCACTGTGCGTTCTCCCGGACGCCGGCACGCGACAGATTGTCGAACACAACGACCTTGTCGCCCCGCATGGCCAGGGCATCCGCCAGATTGCAGCCGATGAAGCCGCACCCACCGGTAATCAAGATCGGCCGGTTGAGTGTATCGGTGCTCATGCCACCAGTCCCCGGCTTGCGAGTTCTTCGGTAGCCCGTTCGACGTGATCGTCGGCAATCTGGCCGGCGAGGTATTCGGCGAGTTCTTTCAAGCCCCGGGTAAATTCCACGCGCGGAGCGAAGCTCAGAATACTGCGGCTCTTTTCTATGTCGGCAAAACAGTGCCGGATATCGCCTGCCCGATATTTTCCGGTGATGTGTGGTTTAAGGTCGCGCCTGCCCATCACCTCCGCCAGATCGTTCGCGATCGACAGGATCGAGCGGCTCTGCCCTGAGCCGACATTTAAGACCTCGCCATCTATTTTCGACTCCAGCGCCAGTCGGCAGGCGTTCGCGACATCCAGAACATGGACGAAATCCCGCCGCTGCTGACCATCCTCGAACACCATGGGGGAGCGGCCGTTGAGGAGTCGGGCGGCGAAGATCGCGAGCACACCGGTGTATGGATTCGACAGCGCCTGTCGCGGTCCATAGACGTTAAAGAAACGAAGTGCCGCAGTAGGAATCCCGTAGGATTTCCCTACCATCAGACAGAGTCGCTCCTGAGCATATTTGTTGAGGGCGTAAACCGAGCTGAGCGAGGGTGGCTTGCTCTCGGGTGTCGGCACTGGCGTCAAAGCCTGACCGTTTGCATCTTCCAGCTCCCATCGAGCACTCCGCAACTGTTGCGTGGATCGCTCTGCTGGATAGACCAGTCGCTTCGAGTCATCCCGGCATAAGCCCTCGCCGTAAATGCTCATGGAGGACGCAACGACCAGCCGTGCCACCGGTCGCTTCGCAAGAGCTTCGAGCAATGTTGCGGTTCCGACCTCGTTGTTGCGAACGTACGAGACCATGTCGTACATGCTCTGACCGACGCCCACGGTAGATGCAAGGTGCAGTACGAGATCTACTCCGCGCAAAGCCCGGTCCAGCGCCGCGTGATCGGTAACATCACCAACGGTCAGCTCGGCTCCAGGATTAAGATAGACAGGGGGCTGTCGCGATGGCCCGTGCACCTGCGGCGTTAGGTTATCGAGCAGCCTGACCTGATAACCTGCTTCAAGCAGGAGGTCTGAGGTGTGCGAGCCAATGAAGCCTGCTCCACCAGTGATAAGAACTCGCGTCATTCAATTTCTTTCGTGAGTACTCGGACCAACGAACCGCACTCAGCGCCCGCTCGGGCGCCGACTCGGGACAGCGTGGCGAAGTGGAATGAGAAAACGGGTTCGCGCGGGCTGTCTTGTTTGGAGAAGCCGTGCGAAGTTTGTTCGTTCCTTGCGGACGTACAAACAACAATTTCGCCTAACATAAATTATTAACGCAGGTGAATAGCTGCACTAGAAGGCATGGCCCTTCAATAGGCGGGGCAACTCGAGATGTACGGCAACCGATGCACCGACGTCAGCAAAGCTTGAACGCGCACCGATGGCGCGCGAGGCATCTCCTCCGACCACCAGCACCGGTACCTGCTCACGGGTGTGGTCGGTCCCAGCCCAGGTGGGATCGCAGCCGTGGTCCGCGGTGACCACGAGCAAGTCGTCGGACTTCAGGCGACCGAGCAGTTCGATCGACCGCATGTCAAATGCTTCGAGCGCCGCTGCGTACCCAGCAACGTCGCGGCGATGACCGTAGATCGAGTCGAAGTCGATGAAATTCGCAAATAATAATCCGCCATCGCCGAGAGAAGCTACTCCCTCCAGCATACGATCGAACAGCGCGTCGTTGCCGTCTCCCTTCAAAACCCGGCCCGTTCCTCGGTGCGCGAAAATGTCACCGATCTTGCCTATGGTGACGACATCGCGGCGGTCCTCCGTAGCAAGATCGAGAATGGTTTGGTCGGGCGGGGGCACCGCATAGTCGCGACGGTTGTGAGTCCTGAGATAGTCGGATCGCGCTCCACGGAATGGCCGGGCAATCACCCGGCCGATCTTGAGCGGTTCCAAAAGCTCGCGGGCGATCTCGCAAACCGCATAAAGCCGCTCGAGCCCAAATTCCTGCTCGTGTGCCGCGATCTGGAACACGCTGTCGGCCGAGGTGTAGCAGATCGGCCTTCCCGAACGAATGTGATCGTCGCCGAAGCGTGCGATGATCTCGGTCCCGGAGGCATGGCAGTTGCCGAGGATGCCTGGAACGCCGGCACGTTCGGCGGCGCAACCGCAACGACCAATCGTTTCGCGAGCCCCACGGAAAGGCGGCGTCTGCCCGGTCGCGAGCCGGCAAGCCTCTGCCAGTCCCAAACTGAGAAGGTTCGGAATGTCCAACGGCCCTTCGCGGTGGGCGCTGTCCGCGCCGCCGCGGGCGCACGCCTGCGCGATATGCCCCACCGTGTCAGCGCCGGCGTCTCCGTAGGCGGATGCGTCCGGAGCCGATCCGATGCCGACCGAATCCATCACAACGACAATGGCGCGCATTCAATTGGCTCTGGTTTATCGCCGACAGCGCCTGCCACGGATCGGCTGGGACAGTAACGTTCGATCATCCTGGCACAGAATTCTGCAAACTCCTCCGGTACCAGCGGTGCGCTGGTGTGATGTGGAGCGATGCCGCGATGCTCGGGAGTGAAGCAGAACGTCAAGGTAACATCGAATTCCGCAATCGCCTCCATTTGACGATCGAACCAGGCCAGCGCGTTGGGCCGATAACTATCCGCCCAGGACAGGCCTGTGCGAAGGTGACGGACGCCGAGCCGCCGCATCCACCCTACCGCTTCATCCAATCTATGGTCCTCGAAGTGGAACCACTGACATAGTCCGAGTACGTCGGTGTGTTCGGCAAAAGCCGCCAGTCCAAGTTTGGGGGTGCCGTCTTCTCTCAAGACGCCCATATGAAAATGCCGATAGTAGGAAGAGCCCTCGGCTTCCTTGTGGCGGGTGGTCGCCTCCCAAGTAGTCGGCAGATCGTAGAGGCTGTACCAGTGAATCCGCGGCGATCGATTTCCCAACAGTTGCGCCGTGCGCTTTATGCCCCAGGCCTGAACCTCCTCGGCTCCAAATGACGACACGCCAACCTCGGTGACCCATACCGGAACGGAAACCACGGCCTCGATCTCCGCGATTTTGTTCGGCCAGTCATCGATCTGCCACAGGTTCCAATCGAGCGGAAAGCCGTGAACCGCCACGGCGTCAACATGCTCGAGTACGCCGGCTGTCTTCATCCGATTCATGAAGGCTGGGTCGATCGGAGAAATGCCGCCCAGGACGCGGGTCAAGGTCGGATGAACCGAGCGAATGGCTTTTCCGGCGAGCACGGCCATCTCCGCGAAGCGAGTCCAGCCAGGATCGAGCTCCAGATCCCAATGCGATTTGTTGTTAGGCTCATTCCATATCTTGACAGCTTCGATCATCCCCCGGCGCTCCCGACCATGTAGAGCTCATCAGGCTGAGGCCGCGTGCCGCGGCGACATAGATAGACCTCAGGCTCCGGATGAGCCGCGATCACAAAGCCGGCGCTCCGCAGCATGGCTTCCGCGCAGCTGCGGTTCGGGATCCACCAATTTGTCGGGTCGTCGGCGTAACGGTGCTCGATGAAGTGCAATTTGGGGAAATCGTCGCTCTCGAACTGATCGGTTCTCCAGAAATCGTAATCTTTATCGAACTTACCTGGTCGATCGCTGCCGCGCTGCATCGATTGAAATAGCATCAAATCGCGGGCGACGTGTTCATAGATCAGGTCCAGTGCCAGCAGCGGGTGACGCAGGTGGTACAGAACGCCCATGAAGATCACGAGGTCAAAGGACTCCCCGAGCGTTCCCACGTCGTAAACCGAAAGATTACGGAATTCGACGTCAAGGTTGTTCACTTCTGCGGCGAACCGAGCCTGCGCGAGATATTGCTCGCGGCTGTCAAGGCCAAGCACCCGGTCGGCGCCGCGCCGCTTCATTTCCATGGCGTAGAAACCCGCGTTGCAACCGATGTCGAGGACGGTCTTTCCTTTCAAGCAGGCCGGCACCACATCCGCAAAGCGACGCCATTTGACCCTCGGATAGTCTCCCAGGAAATGCGACGGCGCCGTCGCCACACCGTGAAGGTCGAGGTTGTGAAACCATGGCCCCAGCGCATTGACCTTACGGCGAATCTCGTCGGTTGAAAGCAATGATCCGGTCATGTATCCGCTCCGTGCAGGGCTACAGCCTCAAGTGGCGTCAATTTAGCCTGCCGTTTTGACATGAGCCGGGATGCGCCGAGTTCTTGCCGGCTCAAAAGCAGGGTCATTGCCGTGCGGTAGCCATGGAGCGTACCTACATCGACGTAAGATTCGCCGGCTTTGATTCCGAGCGCGGCGCCGCCTCCTGCGAGATAGCTGTTAACGAGCGTTCCAAAATATTCGTCGCTGCGTCCTCGGATCTCCCACAGCGCCTTGAGATCGCGGAAACCTGAGGCAGACATCCTGAACGCGCCCCAGACCCAGTTCGACGCCGGAGACCTGTGCTTCACCTGGATTTCCCTGACCTGGTCTCCCTCGAGCACTACCGCGTCGAAAAACTCCGGGTGCTCCACCGGAAACAGCAGAAACGACAGGGGGCAATCCGGCAGGGACTCGAGCGCATTCTCCGGAAACCAAATCGTATCGGGCAGTCCTACTATCACGGGCTCTGTGGCGCCGACGACGCAACTGGCCCGGAAAATCGCGTCACAGAGACCTTCGGCATTCGGCTGAACGACATAGGCGATCTGAGCGCCGGCGTAGCGATCGCCGAAGTAGCCCAGAATGTCGGATTTACCAGGTGAGATTACAAAGCAGATCTTGTCGGCGCCGCCCAGAATCATCCGCTCGACGAGATACTCCGAGACCGCGCATGGACGCTCCACGCCGTCTTCTGTCCGGCTACCGACAGGCAGCAGTTCCTTGGAAAATGCCAGCGGCTGTATTCGGCTGCCTCGCCCAGCGGCCGGAATAATGCCCCACATCTCACGCCCCCGCCGATGCCAAAAGGCCGGGAACGGTCTGAGACGGCCTTTCGAGCAGTTGAATCAATTCGTCGGCACGGCGACGCGAGCTGTGCTCGTCGAGAGTGCGCTCACGTGCGCGGCGGGCCATT
>VAZS01000172.1 GCA_005884855.1 Alphaproteobacteria bacterium
ATATCAGATGCACCACCGTGACGGTGTTTTCCTTTGCCGCCTCGCAAAGAATCTGCACGGACGGATCGTTCCGGAGATTATCAGGCAGCTTGCCGATTAGCTCGCGCAGAGCCTTGCGGGTGTTGTGGACCTGCCGGTTCTTGTCGGTATTCAAGCGGGTGCGGCTGGAATATCGGATGTCTTTTTCGCGCTCCGCGGCCTCTAACAGCGAACGCGGCAGCAGTCCGCGCGCGCTGAACAAATCAACCTGAAAGATCAGGAGGTCGTTTGCGACTTCCGCATCCAGCACATAATCAAGCGGCGTGTTGGAGGCAAACTCACCGCGCCGACACTCAAGCGGGTCTCCAGCGCGTTGATGCGGTCGAAATCGACCAGCCGCTCCAACGTCGCGCGAAGCGGCGTGGTGTCATAGTAGCTCTGCGACTCCGGCGTGCCTTCCGGCCAAAGCGGGGCCGGCGGGAAGCGCGGCCGAAAAAAGCCGGGAACGCCAAAGGTCGCGATGTACGCGGCGCTGGTTTCGTTGAACAATGAACGAGAGCCATCGCCGGACGCGATCGGGCTCCAGGGCACCGGCGCCGAAACCATCTCCCAAAATTCCTTGAGCCGCTCCACGCGTTTTTCAGGCGCGTTGCCGGCGATGATCGCGGCGTTCACGGCGCCGATCGAGATTCCTGCAATCCATTCCGGTTTAAAACCACAATGGCACAGCGCCTGATAAGCGCCGGCCTGATATGAGCCGAGCGCGCCGCCACCTTGCAAAACCAGCACGCGCTGCGCGTTTGCCGGCGTCCTTTCGGGTCGTGTGTCGGGATTGTCGGTCATTGCGTCAATCAATATCAAAATGCAATCGGCACGTTGGCCTCACTTTGCGACCGCGTCAATCTGCGAGGCCTGCTCCGATGGTGTCTTAACGCGGCTCCGCCGATGCGAGGATCAGGGTCCAGAACACCTTGTATTTGGTATTCGGAGCGTAGCTCGCGGCGATGCCTAATTTTGTGACGCCATTTTTGAGCATATTGGCGCGGTGTGGCGGCGAATCGCGCCAGCCCGAAAATGCCTCGGCAAGTGTATGATAACCGGCCGACACATTCTCCACCGCCAGGGTCGCGGAATATCCCGAACCGTTCAGCCGCTGCGCCAGTGGCGCCTTGACGTCATGATCGAGCTTGTTGTGGCTGGCCATTACCAGCGACTGCTGTTCCGCAACCTTCATCAGTTCGGGATCGGTCACGACGGCGCCAACCCCGTTGTTCTGCCGGTAAAGCGAAATCATCGAGGCTGCAGCCTCCGGGTCGAGCTTCGCGCCGCCATTGGCCATGCTGAGATACATGCTTGGCTGCTCGATCGGCGCCTCCGCCGCGCAACCGCAGAGTGCCAACAAGCCGATGATCGCGACCGCCGCGCGCATAATCAATAAGTTCCCCTGCCAACATCGCGCTGTTTGGACGGCAGTTGTTGCATACCAACCATGGCTGAATGGTGAACGCCGGGCCAGATTCACCCGGTATCGGGCGGGTAGGCGCGTCCTCCTAAGAAGTCTTCGTGGTGTGAATTCCGCATTCCGTTTTGGCTGTGCCACGCCATCGGCCGGCGCGCGCGTCCTCACCAGCAGAGGTTCGGCTGGTGCAGGGCATGCATCCGACCGACAGAAATTAAACGGCGCCAACGCGCGCGTCAGCGGTTCGACCTTACGGATCCGACAGCAAGCATCGGGATCGGAGAACCACAATTCGCGGTCGCCGTCTTCACGCGACAGCGTTTCCTGCAGCGGCTTGATCGAGCGGACATCGGTTAATCCCAACGTCGCGACAAGAGTGTCGCGGTAGGCCAGCGTCTCCTCGAACAGCCATCCGGTGTCGAGAAAGATCACGGGAATGGCCGGATCGACGTCAGCCATCACCTTGAGCAGCGCGGCGGACTCGGTGCCGAACGACGAGACCAGAGCGAGATGTTCGCGGCCGACGGCCCGTAACGCGCTCGCGATGATTTCCGCCGGAGCGGCGCTACGAAGCGCCTGATCGAGCTCGCCGGCTAAGGGAAGATTGCGCGCGCTCTCCGCTAGCGCTTGGTGTGCGAGCGCACTCATTGACTGGCGCTTTCCGAATGACGCAACAGCATTCGCTGGTGCAGCGCCGTGATGCGGCCGTCGCCGGTCGGCTGATAGAACACCGAGTAACGTTTCACCGTGCTGGCAAAAGCCTCGGCATCGCCAGGCTTCTTCACCTCGAAGGCATCGAACCCAGCGCGCAGCATGAACAGGAATTGGTCGCGCAGCACCTGCCCCGTGGCGCGCAATTCGCCGCGATATCCATGGCGTTCGCGCAACAGCCGTGCCTGGCTGTAGGCCCGGCCATCGCGGAACGTCGGAAAGATCAAGGCGATAACGGCAACACGGTCGAGATAAGGCACGATATCATCGACATCTCGATTGTTCGGCCATATCACACCGGTCCGGCCCGCGCGCCGCGACAGCGCCTCTGGATCGCCCATAAATCGTGCGGCGGAAATCAGGATAGCGCCATCGGCGGGGATCTCGGCATCGTCAGCGACGTTGACGAAACTGTCGGTGATTATTTTGCCGTTTTTAACGAGTGGCATAGACGCGCTCCCTGAAAGGTTCGACACCGAGCCGCTTCACGGTGTCGATAAAAAGTTCATCGGGCCGCGCCCGCAGCGCGAGATACGCCTCGACGATATCTTCGACTACGTCGGCGACATCGGCATAGGGCACCGCCGGTCCTATCAAGGTGCCGAGTTCGGCATTCTCGTCGGCACGGCCGCCGATCGTAATTTGATAGAATTCCTCCCCGTTCTTCTCCACGCCGAGAATGCCGATGTGCCCGACGTGATGATGGCCGCAGGCGTTGATGCAGCCGGAGATGTTGATGTGCAGCCGCCCGATCAAGTCCGCGGTTGCATGATTGGCGAAACGCCGCGTCAATTCCTGCGCTATCGGGATCGAGCGCGCATTGGCAAGCGAGCAATAGTCCAGCCCAGGGCAGGCGATAATGTCGGAGACCAGATTGACGTTCGGCGTCGCCAGCCCGAGCTTGTCGAGCGCCTTCCAAAGCGCCGGCAGATCGCGACGCGCGACATGGGGCAGCGCGAGGTTCTGCTCGTGACCGACGCGGATTTCGCCGAACGAATATTTGTCGGCGAGATCGGCGATCGCGTCCATCTGATCGGCGGTCGCATCGCCCGGCGGTCCGCCTACCGGCTTCAGCGACAACGTCACTATCGCGTAACCCTGCACCTTGTGCAGTGCGACTGAATTCTTCCGCCATGCCTCAAAATGAGGATCGTGCGCCGCTTTCTTCAATTCGTCCGGCACATGCGGCAGTCTCTGGTAGGCCGGATAGGTGAAACGCGAACGGATGTCCTCGATGACCGTATCATCCAGCGTCAGCGCGCTGTCGCGCATCTGCAGCCATTCTTGCTCGACTTCCTGCGCGAATTTTTCGATGCCCAGTTCGTGCACCAGTATCTTGATGCGCGCCTTGTAGATGTTGTCGCGGCGGCCGTACTGATTATAGACGCGCAAGATCGCCTCGACATAGCTCAGCAGATCATGGCCGTGCACGAAAGGCTTGATGGTTTTTGCAATGAATGGCGTGCGGCCAAGGCCGCCGCCGACCAGCACCTCGAAGCCAGTCTCGCCTTCCGCGTTCTTGTGCAGCCGCAGCCCGATATCGTGGATCTTGATCGCGGCGCGATCGTGAGCGGACGCGGTAATTGCGAATTTGAACTTGCGCGGCAGGAACGAGAATTCCGGATGAAGCGTGGTGTATTGCCGCAACAGTTCGGACCAGATGCGCGGATCTTCGATTTCGCCGGGCGCCACTCCGGCCCATTGATCCGACGTCACGTTGCGGGTGTTATTGCCTGAGGTTTGCATGGCGTGAATGCCGACTTCGGCGAGATCAGCCAATGCATCCGGCAATTCGGCGAGCTTGATCCAGTTGTATTGGATGTTTTGTCGCGTGGTGAAGTGGCCATAGCCGCGGTCATACCGCCGCGCCACATGCGCCAGCTGCCGCAATTGCGCCGAGGACAGCGTTCCGTACGGGATAGCCACGCGCAACATGTAGGCGTGAAGCTGCAGATAGACGCCGTTCTGCAGCCGCAGCATCTTGAATTCGTCCTCGGTGAGTTCGCCCGAGAGCCGGCGCTTTACCTGGTCGCGAAATTCATCGACGCGCTCGTTGATGATCGTGCGATCGAGTTCGTCATATGCATACATGAGCTGACAGCCTTACGCCGGGACCGGAAGATCGATCGTGACGCCGTGGAGCCGGATACGTTCGCGCAAATTTCCGGGTTTGATGTTGCCCGAGTCATTGAGCTCGACGGGCGCAACATACGCCCCGACCGCGCCGACATCGTCGGCGGCGGATTCGGCGAGCAGCGCTCGGGCCTCGTCAGAGGTGCGGACGACGGCGGCATCCGACAGCTTTGCCGACCAGTCCTGCCGAGCGGTTCGGTAAATCACGATACCGTCCCAGGTACGGTTGGCCGTCACCACCGATGG
>VAZS01000173.1 GCA_005884855.1 Alphaproteobacteria bacterium
AAGACTGGCGGTCCTGTTCCATTTCCCAACGCCGTCACTGTACGTCCATTTTTACGCCGCGCGCACCACAAATCTGGACATCGCGCCATGCGTCGGCGGATTGCAATTTCATGCCTGAGGCGCACCTGCGCTTTTCGCTTTGTGTCGCGGGGCACTGGCGGCGCGAAACGAATGGACACGCTTCGTTCGCCAACCATCTTTTGTGCACCGCATTCAGCCTTGGGAGTGAGCCAAGGCAGGGCGCAAGCCGCACCTAAACATCCGCGAATTGAGGGACCTCAATAGCTCCCGGCGGGTTGTCTTGGACTAACGGAGTAACCCGATCATGGCCATCCAACCCAATCCGAACGATCTTTATCGTTCTCCTGACGATCCCCCTCGGATCAATTCGGGCGACGAGGAACTTCGCCGTGCGAACCGCCTCGACAACGAATTGCAGTTCGACCCTGAATTATCGGAAGGTCCGGCCAGTACCGCCAAGATTGCGATGTTTGCGCTCGCAATCGCGCTGGTGCTTGGCGCGGTGTTCTACGGGCTCAACAACACCAGCGTAAACAATGCCGGCACCTCTTCGACGACGCAGACCTCGCAGTCGGCGCCGCCGCCAGCACCTCCGGCCGCTCCGCGCGCCAATACCGATCCGGGCGTGACCACGGGTGCGGCTCCGGCACGGCCGCAAACGGCGCCCTCGCCTGCGCCGGGGCCGGCCCTTGCCGCGCCGCCGAAGTAAAACAGCGTCGCGAAACGAGCCGCGCGGCGGGCAGTCATCGCCCGCTGCGCGCCTCAGCCGAACATCTTGTTCAATTCTCCGCCGGGGGTGCCGCTGCCCAGTTCGGTGAACGTGCCCTTGTCCGCGATCTCGCGCGCGGCGCGGAAGAACCCGCCCCATGCGGCGCGCGCCAGCGAACCTCCGACACTGATGCGGCGAACGCCGAGGTCGGCAGCCTCGCTAACCGAGAAGCCGGGCCAACCGAGCAAAAGGTTGACCGGCTTCGGCTGCACCGCCTTCACCACCGCCGATATCTGCTCGGGTGAGCGAATGCCCGGCGCATAAAGGCAATCCGCGCCGGCCTCCGCATAGGCCTGCAATCTATCGATCACCATTTTTAGATCGGTCTGCCCGACCAGGAAGCCTTCGCAGCGGCCGACCAGCAACACGCCACTGTTGTCCTTGTCGATCGCGGCCCGCGCCGCCCTGATGCGCTCGATCGCGAGCGCGCGCTCGTATAGCGGCTTGGCGGGCTCGCCGGTGGAATCCTCTATCGACAAACCGGCAACGCCAGTCTTGACCGCGCGCGCGACATTGGCCGCGACCTTCTCCGCTTCGTGCGCAAAGCCAGCCTCGAAATCGGCGTTGACGGGAAGATCGACCGCGCCGCAAAGCTCAGCGAGATGCTCGCAGACATCGTCGAGCGTGACGCGATTGTCGGCCTTGCCGATCGACCACGCAAAGCCCGCGCTGGTCGAGGCGATTGCCTTGAACCCGATATGCGCGAGCGCCCGCGCGCTGCCGATATCCCAGGGATTTGGCAGCACGAAGCAGCCGGTCTCGTGCATCTTACGAAATGTCGCGCGTTTCTCCGCTGTGGTGATCGCCATGTTTCCTCCCCGGCTTGATGCTATCGAGGCAACGATATCCACACTGTGCGTACCACGCTAGTGCCCGGCGTGAACGGCGCGGCTGTCTGTTGGCGCTTGCGCCCGATCGTTCATGCCGTAGTCGCGGATCACGCCTGCAATGCGCAGCCGGTAGTTAGCGAAAATGCTCGCGCGGCCCTTGCTCTGCGTCTTGCGATGCTGAGGCGTATTGCGCCAGGCTTCGACGGCGGCTTCATCGCGAAAAAACGACAGCGACAGGATTTTCCCTTTTTCAGTCAGGCTCTCGAACCGTTCGACGGAAATAAAGCCGTCGATGGTTTCCAGGATCGGCCTGAGCTCGGCGGCGAGATCGAGATATTGCTGTTTATGCTCCGGCTTGGGCCAGACTTCGAAGATCACGGCGATCATGACATCTCCCTTTCGCAACCGGACGGTTATGCAACCAGACGATTATAACGTAACCTTGCGCAAAAAACTTCGCTCCTCCGCCAGGATGAATTTGTTCTCCTCGGCGAAATCAAAGTTCGCCACGCCCTCTTCGTCGCTTCGAAGCCGCGCGCGATAGGTTTCGTAGGCCGCGAGATTTTCAAAGGAAATCAGCGCAAACGCAATGTTGTTGGTGCCTTCATGCGGCATCCAGTAGCCGATCAGATCACCGCCGCACTTCGGGATAACGGTTAGCCAGCGTTGGGCGTATTGCTCGAACATCGCTCGCTTGAATGGATCGAGCTGGTAGCGGATGAACACGGTAGCGGCCATAACGACCTCCAGTTTGAATTGCGTCAGTCTCTTCCGTCGTTACCTGCGACAAACGCGATGCGTTTGCGCAAGTGAGCGAAGCGATCAAGCAATCCACACTTTCTTTTTTCGTCGGCCATGGATTGCTTCGTTTCACTCGCAATAACGCTTTAGCGGCTTGATCGGCATCGATGCTTCGGCTATCATCGAACCATGAAAGCTGGTCCCGATATCGCGATGATCGCCTCCCTGGTCGGCGATCCCGCGCGCGCCAACATCCTGACGGCGCTGATGAATTACCGCTTGGCGGACCCCGATGTCGCCGGCGTACTTGAAGGGCTTGCGGGCCTTGCCGCGCGCGCCGGCCACATGCGCGTGCGCACCGGGCCAAAGGAACCGGCTTTACGCCGGGCGCGGATTTGCTACGACCATCTGGCCGGCGATCTCGGCGTGCAGATGCTCGACAGCTTGAGAAAGCAGCGGCTGGTCCGCCAGAAGAAGCAGGAGATTGAGCTGACCGCCGAGGGCGAGCGCTTCCTCGCGGACGCGTTGCAAATATCACCTGATGCGTTGGCGCATCCGCGCCGTCCGGTGTGCAAGGCTTGTCTCGACTGGAGCGAGCGTCGGCATCATCTCGCGGGAACGCTTGGCGCTGCGATCATGACGCGGTTCACTGAGCTGAAATGGGCCGCGCGCGATTCCGCACCCGGCAGCCGCGTCGTCAATTTCAGCCGCACTGGCGAGAAGCGGTTTGCGGCATTGTTCGGGTCTAGCGAATAGCTCCGATCGAGGGCACGGCCTCTCTCCACGTCTTTTCGAGGAGCGAAGTGACGAAGCAATCCATTCTTTCTTTCCGTGCCCACGATGGATTGCTTCGCTAGCGGTCGCAGTTCCTCTTACAATTTGCGAGAGAGATCGTCATTCATAACGCGTTAAGGTGGTGCCCGTCTCGCGCGTAGTTCGATCGGGTGATCTGCGTAACCGTCGGATCGCATACGAACGTTTCAGAGAGTCGGCTTGCGGCTCGCATCACGGAGAGAAAACATGAAGTACCTTTTCGCGGCAGTTTTGCTTGCAGGCACGGTTGCAGGCTTTGGCGCAGCGGACGCTGCGGGCGGCTGCGGCCCCGGCTGGTATCGCGGGCCCTACGGCGGATGCCATCCACATCGCGGCATGGTCCGTGTTGACGGGAGGCTGTTCGAGCGAGGTGTCGTGGGTCCTCGCCGCATTGACCCGAGGCTGTTCGAGAAAGGCGTTGTGGGTCCTCGCCGTATCGACCCGAGGCTGTTCGAGAAAGGCGTCGTGGGTCCTCGCGGCCACATTTGACCCGGCGGCTTCGGCTGGGGTTATGGACGCTGTGGTGCGTTCTGAGATCGACGTCACTATCAGGTGATGACAAAACCCCGCTCGCGCGGGGTTTTGTTTTGGGCGTTTGCGGCCGGCGCCGAGTTTAGTAGTAGCGGCGACGCCAATGCCGGCGGCGCCAACCCCAATGGCGGCGGCGCCAGCCCCAGTGACGGCGACGCCAGCCCCAGTGGCGGTGGTGCCAGCCATAGTGGTGCCCGCGGCCCCAGCCATAGTGGTGCCCGTGGCCGTGCCCATGGCGGACCTGTTCGGGCTTGAGCTGCTCCACCTCTGCCTCTGATGTCACCGCCGGCTGAGCATCATTCTCCAGCGGCGGCCCTCGATCCGGGACAAGCGGATGCAGGGATAGTGGCGCGGCGTGCGCGGCGGCAGCCAGAGTGGCCGCTCCCGCGGCAAATCCTATAGCGACTTTCAAAAAATGGCGGCGTTCCATGACATCTCCCAGTCTTGCAGAGTGAGTGATGCCGGCAGAGTTTGGATGCTGCCGGATGAATGATGGCTGAACCGGAGCAACAACATTTGTAAGTTGAGAAACCATCGTCATGGCCGGGCGAGGCGACGAAGCTTTGCTTCGCGTCGATGTCCCGGCCATCCACGTTCTTCTCTTGCATTACCAAAAGGACGTGGATGCCCGGGACAAGCCCGGGCACGACGAGAGAGATCGCTCTTGTGGTTATGGGTCCCGCGCCGGTGCGCAATTGCGCACCAGGCAGGGACGACGAGGATTCAACCCGCCCCGAACTCTTCCGCCAGCACCAGGACTTCGCGCGTGCGCTTCACCTCGGGCCAGCAGCGGTTGAACTCGTCGACCAATGTCTTCAGGGCGTCTCCGCTCATGGCGCGGTCGAACGCGGCCTGATCGGCGAACTCATACATGGCCTGGTGGAGCGAGGGATCGTTGACGCTCCAGAACCGCCAGGCCTTGTTGACGCCGAACGCTTTTGCCGCATCCGGCAGATGCTCGCGGCTGTACCATTCATCGAAGGCTTTGCGCTTGGCGGCATCGGGCACGGTCGCGCGGACGACGAAATAGGCTAATGGCATGGGCGTCCTCCCGGTAGTTTTCTCCTGTCGAG
>VAZS01000174.1 GCA_005884855.1 Alphaproteobacteria bacterium
CCGCGCAGGGACCGGCCACCCATGGCGCCTCCGCAGGGGCCGGTGCGCACGGTCATACAGGCGGGGCCGGCGGGGGAGCAGGTGCCGGCCACGAAGCAGCAGCTCTCACCGCAACAGATCTATTCAACGACGCAACGACCCGCATGGTCGGCGGTATCGGACCGGATCAAGTCGACAAGATCGTCGCGGACCTCACCGCCGTACAGCAGATGTTGGGTGCGGCATCTCCGCACAACGATCTCTCCAATCTGCACACACAGATCATTGTCAATCAGCTCAACGAGGAGATCGCCTCGGTCCAGGGTCTAACCTCCGGCACGCCGATCCTAGACACCAATCTCGGCCAATATGTCGGGCGTTCGATCAACGATATTCATCGCGACATCATCGACATCGCGCAAGGCGATGTCGGGGTGCGGGCAATCTTCAACCCGACGCCGCTTCCGGACCTGGCGACCCCGCCCGCCCCGTTCCAGGACGACACGATACAAACGACCTTCCTCACTCAATTCATCCTGGACAGTAGCCATCTCGGGCAGATGGCGACCACGATCGCGAACGACCACTTCAATGGCGACATTGCCGGGCTGGTGCAGCAGATCGAGACCTTCGCGGCCAATGCGAGTGCTTTCGATCAGTCGCAGGGCGAACTGTATTCGGCGCGTTTCTGGAACGAGTTGCGGTCGGACGGCACCGCCGGCACGGCGGCGAATGCACTGATCGAGGGTTTGCAGACGCACAATGCCGGACAAGTCAGCGCAGCCACCGAGCAACTCGCAACGAACGCGGCGGACCTCGCGAGCAACAATCTCAAGGCGGATCACACGACCTATGACGACGTCGTGGCAGTCGCGGAGGCTACGGTTGTGACCACAACGACCGCGTCGACGGTCGCGCCGACATCTGCGCCCGTAGCCGACTCAACGCCGCCCGCACAAAGCACCACGCCTGCGACCGCTGGCGGTGCCGAGATTGCGGCGACCGCAAGCGCCGATGCCGGTCACCATGCACCGATCGATCCGGCCGGATTGCACGACCAGCATTCACCGGCTGCCGAGATGGCGCAACACTTTCACCATTTATGGGGATAGCCGGGGAATGACACTCCGGCGCCGCGGCATTCGGTGGGCGCCGGAGATCGGGCGGGACCGTTGAATTCGGCCGGGGCTTGCGGCTTGAACGGTCTCGGTGCTGCGGAGGGGTAGCCGCAAAGGAATAGCAGCGTGGTTTACCAATTCCGGGGAAGTGATCGTTCGGAAAAAATGATTTGCTTGCCCGTTCCGTTAATTCCCGGCGGAAGAGCACGCACCGTCAGCTACTTCCTCTCGCTGTTGCCACCGGGCCGACTGGCCCGGGTGTGCGGTTTCCGCTGTTTCTGTTGCTGGACGCCGCACCAGGACGCGAGACGAGCTATCGCCGAACTAACCGCGCGCGGCGATCTGGCTAGCGAGTGACAGCAATTACCTCACTGTGTGCTAGCTTCGGAGTCGATGAAATCGATTAAAGCTGCGGTTTATGTCTGACACTCACTTGCATGTGGATGGCGCTCGGGTCCTTGCTGATCTGCATGCCCTGCGAAGCATCGGCGCTTACAAAACCGGCGTTCACAAGCCCACCTTCTCGGATGCGCACATGCGCTCGCTGGAGTGGCTTGCGCAGCGACTTCCGGAGGCAGGGCTCATGGCCGCGATCGACGGCATCGGCAATGTAATCGGGACCAGCATGAAATCGGGACCGAAGCTGCTCGCGGGTTCGCACCTCGAGAGCCAGAACTTCGCGGGTTGGCTGGATGGCCCGCTCGGTGTCGTGTATGCGCTTGAAGCCGCCCGCGTCATCAATCCCGACCCGAACGTAAATGGTTCGGTGGAGGTCGCGGCGTGGTGCGATGAGGAAGGACACTTTGGCCACTTCCTTGGCAGCAGGTCTTATGTTGGCGATCTCGCAGAGACAGACATCGATGCCGCAAAGGACCGCAACAGCGGCCGAACAATGCGGGAAGCCCTGCGCGAGGTCGGCCTGGAAGGCCGGCCCCGCGCGATAGCTGAACGAGGCCGACATATCGGATATATCGAGGCGCACATCGAGCAAGGCGAAACGCTTGAGAGCGCTGGTCTGAGCGTCGGCATCGTCACCTCGATTGTCGGGATCTGGCAATACCGGATCACGTTTAGTGGCGAGCAAAATCACGCTGGTACGACGCGGATGGCGGTTCGCAAGGATGCCGGCCTCGCGCTGGCCAGGTTTTGCGTTGCTATAGACGACCGGTTCCCGAGAGCTTGCGGACCACGCACGGTATGGACGACCGGCCGCATTACGCTCGATCCCGGTGCGCCGAGCATCATACCGGGGCGCGCGGAGATGCTATTCCAGATTCGTGATGATGACACTGGCGTGATCGAGCGGTTGGAGAATCTGCTGCGGAGCATGGCTGCTGAGGTCAGCGCGCAAAGTCGCTGTAGCGTCACAGTGGAATTGCTTCGCACCGGCGCTCCTGCCGTGATGGATACCACGTTCCAGCATGCAATCGAGGCTGCGAGCTGCGCCCGCGCTGGCGGCAGGTCGATCCGCATGCCGAGCGGGGCCGGTCATGACGCGCAGGTTCTCGCCACGATCATGCCTGCAGGCATGATGTTTGTGCCCTCGATCGGCGGCGTCAGTCATCATTGGACCGAAAACACCGGCGATGCCGACATCGTCACAGGCGCTGAGGTCTTTGTTGATGCCTGCTGGCGTCTTCTGGTCCCATGAGCATTCCTGCCCCTGTCGCTTGGACGAGATCCGGCCAAGTCTCGAAAATGAGAAATCTTGAAATTGATAGGTCTCGAAAATGATGGTCGCGGTACGCGATACAAACCCGCGACGTCATAACGTTAGCTTCGAACCGTTAAAGAAAGATTCTGCCCGCACACAAAAGAGCCGCCACCGGGCAACGGTGACGGCTCCTGAGCTAAACCGTCGGTGTTAGTCGCACACCTCAACACGGCGGAAACGCCAACCCCAAGGCGTCCAAACCCGTCGCGGGACCAAGTAGCACCCGCCATAATAGCCGTAGCTGCCGTAATAGGGGTAGCCGAAAGCCAGAGGCGCGGCCGCCAAGCCTAATCCCAAAGCAAACCCGGGTCCAAAGCCAAAGCCGCGGTGGAATCCGCCGTGGTGGAAGCCGCCGCCATGGAAGTCACCGCCATGGAAGCCGCCGCCATGGAAGCCACCTCCGAAGCCTGCGCGTGCCGATGCGACGTTTGGCGACAGCATGCTGAGCGCTGCGACTGCGAACAGTCCGATGAGTGTCTTTTTGAACATAGTATTATCCTCCTGAACGCGCTGCTCCTCCTCTGAACGCGCTGGCGTTAAAACCGTAAGCGGTGCAGTAAGTTTCGCCCGGCGGCGCCTTGAGCAAAGTTGGTTGGCTTTTTGGTGGGAGGACTCCGCCACGCGAATAAAGTACCAGCTCGACGGGGCGCGGCCGCCGAGAGGTCTTTTGATGATCACCGGGGAGCGATCGCCCAGGACCAAATGATAACGCCTTTGCAATCCGGCGTATTCCGACAGGGCGCGGCTTTGCGAGGCGTCACTGACTAGCTGAATTGCCCAAATGCCCGAGGTATTTTTTCATCATTGCGGTGCTCGAGCGATCGGTGCTCGACCGATCTAAGGGAAGCCTTCGCCACCCTCCCAGGTCCGCGCCCACATCGCGTAGCTGACGACACAGGAGAATACGGCGAGCGCGACACTCGCGATCCTGACACTCGCGACCATGCAAACTTTTACAAACTGCAAGGGCATAAGTGCATCCGCCCGGAAGCGCATAACTGCTCGCGCGGGCTTACCCTTCCACGCAAGCAGGAGAGACATACGTCTGGCTTGGTTCGATTTGATGGCCGGATTTCGGGGCGTGAACGGAAAAGCCCCGTCCGCCAGGTTTGCGGAACGGGGCTTCACGGAGGAGCGCCACTTCAGGCCCCCGAACCATAGCTGCTTCACGGGAATATGTTCGTCCGCTAACCGACTCTCCCGCACGGGAATGTACCGATTACTCAATCATGCTCGAAGGCCTCGGACGAGGCCTGTGCGGGCCGTGCTAGCTCCCGCTCCCGGTTTGAAGGTCCCGAGGAACGGAATCTGAGTCCCGGCGTTTTTTGCGCGCAGAACGATGCAGAGACGATAAGGAGTGATCCAGATGCGCTACACCTTACTCACTTCCTGCGCGATAGCCGCCATCGCCTTGGGCGCCGGCCTCGCCAAAGCTCAGGGGCCGGCTCAGGTTCAGGGACAAGGGCAAACGCAGGCCCAGGGTTCCGGCCAGACCACCGAGCAAGGCCGCCCCGATGCCGCGCAGCGGCAAAGGGAACCCTCCGCCGGCCGGCAAACATTCGACGAGAGATCAAACGCCAATGTTGGCCGTCGCGAAGGGACGGAGCGACGCGAGGAGCGATCGGAACGGCAAGAGCGTTTTAACGAGGAGCGTGGACGTCGCGGAGAGCAAGAACGCGTCGGCGATGAACGCGGGCGTCGCGGAGAACAACAGCGCTTCGGTGAGGAGCGCGGACGCCGTGGGGAACAAGAGCGCTTCAGCGAGGAGCGCGGGCGCCGAGGGGAACGAGAGCACTTCAACGAGGAGCGCGGACGGCGTGGCGAAGATGGATGGCGGGAGGAAAGAAGGTATCGAACGCAGATCTCGCAACGCCAGCGTGCCCGGGTTCACGACATCCTGGTACGCCGCCACGTGGAGCCGGTAAACGTTGACTTTCCGATACGGGTCGGCGCACGCATACCAAGTTACATTACGTCCTATAGCCTGCCCGAGGAAATCTACGATTACCTGCCCGGTTATGAAGGTTACCGATACTTCGTGGCCGGCGATGAGGTGGTGATTGTGGACCCCCAAACGTTGGAAGTCGTCGCGGTACTTGAAGACTAAAGAAGCTGCCGCTCTCTTGCCCTGGCTCGCCTGGCCGGGCAAGAGAGCCGTAGCCCACGACGGGCCTTAGTCTCGGCCTTGCGGTCAGCGCCGGCCAACACTTCGGGCGTTCCAACTGCTCCAACTCACACTTGAGAGACTTTGAAAGTCGGTTGCTAGCGGCCGCTTGGACCGCCTCTCGTGCGTAGCAATGAACCGCTCGGATTCCGCAATCTTTCGCTTCAGGCCAAGTATGGATTTTTGAGTTTCGCCATTTGAACCGGCGATATGGCCAATCCTGAAACGAGCCGTTTCCAGGCCTTTCATGGCCTCGCGGTTCTTCTTGAGCTGAACCCGATGCCAGGCGATGCTGCTATTGCTGTCGCCGATCATGTAGCAGCCATCGCCATTGGTCTTTCGACGGCGTTAGGCACTTCGATATCTACTTCAAGGGTAGATACGTTTTTGCCCCTATCCATCCGAACGATCACCTTGTCCGGATCAAGCACCACATGGCGCGAGACCACGGCAAGGATTTCCGAGCGCAGCAGCCCCAACAAATCGGGTTGGCCGCGCAAACCGCGTTCGTGCGCCAGGAGAATCTGCAACCGTTCCCGTGCAACAGGCGCGGAAGCAGTACGGCCACTCAGCAGCCGCAGCAGACTCATCATGCGGCCCTCCGTCCCAGCAATCGGTCCATCAAGCCTTTTCGCTCGGTCGGCACCATCATCTCAACGGTTTCGCCCATCAGGCGACGCGCCGCATCGATGTAGGCCCGAGCCGGTGCACTCGCGGCGTTGTTGAGAGTAACCGGAGATCCAACGTTCGACGCACGCAAGACATCCTGGCTCTCAGGAATGATCCCGAGCAGCGGGGTAGCGAGGATTTCCAGAATATCCTCGATGCTAAGCATTTCCCCCCGTGCCGCGCGACCGGAGTCGTACCGCGTTATCAGCACATGCTTCTCTACCCGTTCGCCGCTCTCCGCTTTGACGGTCTTTGAATCGAGCATTCCGATAATGCGGTCGGAGTCACGCACCGATGAGACTTCAGGGTTGGTGACTATGACTGCCTCGTCGGCGTAACGCATCGCAAGCGTCGCGCCGCGCTCGATGCCCGCCGGGCTATCGCAGAGAATCCAATCGAATTTGGTGCGCAGGTCTGCAATGATGCTCCTGACACCTTCGTCGGTAAGGGCATCCTTGTCCCTGGTCTGTGATGCCGGAAGCAACCACAAATTCTCGAGACGCTTGTCGCGAATGAGAGCTTGCGAGAGTTTTGCGACCCCCTGCACAACATTGATGAGGTCGAACACCACCCGTCGTTCCGCCCCCAAAATGAGATCGAGGTTGCGCAGACCGACGTCGAAGTCGACAACTACGACCTTTTCGCCCCTTTGCGCCAGCGCCGCACCGAGCGCGGCTGTCGAAGTTGTCTTACCGACGCCGCCCTTACCAGACGTCACGACCAACACTTTGGCCATTCTTACCTCCTAGCCGATTAACTTAGCGGTGCGATTCTCATAACGTCGCCTTCGAGCCATGCTTGAGCTGGCCGATTTCGCAACGCGACGTCTATTTCTTCAGCCGTTTGATAGTAACCGTCGATTGCCAGCAGCTCCGCCTCGATCTTCTGACAATAGATCCGCGCGGCCGAATTGCCGTTCACGCCCGCCATCGCCCGCCCGCGAAGCGTTCCGTAGATATGGATAGAACCTCCCGCAACAATTTCCGCACCGGAGCCGACCGAGCCCAGCACCGTCACATCGCCCTCCGTGAAAACGATCGACTGTCCGGACCGCACCGGATTTTCAAGCAGCAGCGACGTTGGTTTTGGTTTGGTTTCAGGCTTTTTGAGTTCGTTCTGCATCAGCACGCAGCTGCGTCCGCCCGTAAGCAGCGGCGGCATGCTCGCGGTGAGGCGAACGGGGTCCACCCCCTCTATCCCAAGGACGCGCACATTCCTCTGTTCGAGGCTTGCGACCAGATGCATGATGGCAGTTTCGCTAAGATCTACGGCCGACAGGTCTAGCACCACCGGCTTGCCGGCAAAGAACCCTGGGGAGCGGGCAAGCGTTGCGTCTATTTCTTCGAGCCAGCCAACGATCGGAACGACTGGGGCAAAAACAAAGGCAACGTAGGATCGGCCTCGCATGCGAACCAGTTGACGTGTTGGTTGCGCAATTGCGTTCATGCTGCTCGACTCGGGTTTGTTTTCGAATGGTTAAAGATGGGCCGGGCATGGTTAACGATTAGTTAATGGCGCCGGATTTCATCGGATAGCCGCGATCACCCTTCTCGGGCGCCGCAAGCCTTTGCGCTCCGGGGCGCGGCGGGGAATGGGCTCTCGGAAGCGCGGACGGGTTCGGGCAAGCCGGCCCGGGCATGTCAGATCGCTTGTTGTGCGCCGGATTCTGCTCCGAGTAGATAAACAGTGGAGAAGTGCAGCTTCCTAAATCCGTAACTTGGTTTCGATCCGTGACTCGGACTAATTTTTGGTCCAGTCGACTATGCGCGCTCGAAAGCGATGTTCCCAATGATGGAACTCGTGCGTTCGAGCAGTTCCGGACGGGGGATCCACAAAAAATGATATCACGTTGGCTATGCACTGCTGCGATTTGTTTGTCGGGGTTAGGTACGCAAGCGCACGCCAGTGAGCAGTCCGGACTAATTCATCGGGCGTCCTGTACGGTCGTTCGGTATTACGTCGCGAAATACTCGGCATCTGCCGCCGAGATGTGGGCGAGAAGCCAGGGAGCGACAGACGCAGAGATCGAAACGGCTCGGCATTGTCTGAAGGGCGCGCCCGCTCAAAAGGTGCAGCCCGCGCGCTGGACGTGGCAGTGACCTCCTGCCGGGGCTTGGCGGATTCCTGTCGTTTGTGAGTGAAACGCGCGTGGGGCAAACACCGTAGCCATCAGAAAAAAGCGTATTTACCACGTCGATGAATCTCCGGCGTCCCTTCCGAGCGTCGTCGGAGCGGCAGCGGTGGCGCCGGCGCTGCTGATATTGTGGCTCGTGATCGCGGCCGGCGAGCGGCCGGGGTCTCCTGCCAAGGTCTGGATCGCATTTTTTCTTGGGGCCGCCAGCATTTTGGCGCTGGGGCCGGTGCGCGCACCCTTTGCCTTGATCTTAGCGATCCCGGAGAACCCGTGGCTTGCGCAAGCGCTCCGTTCCGTATTCGCGGTCGCAGCGCCCGAGGAAATCGTCAAGATTGTCGTGATCGTCGCCGTGTCGGCGCGACGGCGGCCGTTCGCGGATCCGATGGACACCGTGATCTACGGGGCGGCGGCGGGGCTCGGCTTTGCCGCATACGAAAACCTCGCTTATCTGGTGCAGCATGCGGAGATGTGGCGCTCGCTTGCTGCTTTGCGCAGCGTCCTGACCGTGCCGTTTCACGGCGCGCTAGGGGTCATCGCCGGCGCCTATCTCGCAATCGCGCGATCCGGCACAGCGCTTGGCGCGCATCGGCACCACCGCGATTGGGCGCGGATCTCCAGCCGCATGCTGATATTATTAGCTCCGCTGGGGCTACACGCGGGCTTTGATTTCCCGTTGCTCACTCTTCAGCAAAGTCCTGATCTCGATCCCTCAATCAGGCAGATGCTGGGTACAGCAAGCATACTGATCGGATTGAGTTCAATCGCTTTCGCAGTTCGCCTCGTGCAGCGGGTTGCCCATCATCACGCACCGCGCACCAAGAGCGCCCGCGACCGGCTCAGCCAATTGCGGCGAATGTGGGCGCTCCTGGTGGTCGGCGGCGGGGCCGGGTTCATTGGCGTGATATTTGTGCTGACATCACTTCGCCATTGGCTGATGGATTCCGAGCAGAACGTGGCGCTGCTTCTGGTGCCGATCGGGCTTGCCTCCATCCTGATCGGCGGTGCGTTGCTGCTGGTGACGACGGCGATCTACATTCTCGGACGCAACCGGATGCATAGCGCGGTCTCTGCGTTCTCCCCCCTGCCCGGCGAAAGCTAGCTCTGCGGTTGCACAGTCGGAGCCACGAAACAAAGTTGAGCGCTCGGCGTTGGCGCAGGCTATCGTAAGCCGTCACTCTTCAATGTTGCGAACATCGGGAGACCCACAATGACCCTTCAGTCTTGCGGTCACCATCTTTCTGGGCTGGATGTTTCTGATCTCCGGTATCGCGGGCCTCGCGCTGACCTTCTGGGCACGGCAAATGCCCGGCTTCTGGTGGTCGCTCGTTTCAGCGGCGCTGGCGGTTGGGGCCGGAATTATCCTGCTGGCGCGCCCGGTGCAGGGCACGCTGACGCTCACGATCGTGGTCGGCGCTTATTTTCTTGCCGAGGGTGTCGTGACCATCATGTATGCGCTGGAGCATCGCCGCGAACTATCCGAGCGCTGGACCTGGATGGCTTTCTCCGGCGTGTTAGACATCCTGATTGCGTTCATCATCATCACCGGGCTACCGGGCTCGGCGGAATGGGCGATTGGACTGCTCGTTGGCATCAACCTCCTGTTCGGCGGCGCGTCCATGATCGGGGTGGCGCTCGCAGCGCGCGAGGCCTGATCCCCGAATATCCGGTCGCGCACCTATTGATCTGCGCAGGAGAAGAAAATGCGTCGCGGAGGCGGATTAGCAGCCGCGGCAAATGCTCTTGATCTTGCGGTCGAGCGCGGCGTTTTCCTTGTTGAGCGGATCGTTGGGATTGCTCAGGTTCTTTTCCGAAGGCACCTGATCGGCGCGGGGCTGCCGGTGACCGATTGGAGCTTCGCGAGCCGGTTGCGATTGATTCGCCGCACCCGGCGATCCGGGCGAGCCGCCTCCGGTCTGAGCCATCGCAGCCGGGCCGGCACTCAGCACCAGCAGCGCCGCCGCCGCCATGAACTCATTCGCGATCGACTTTCTCGTGCACAGCTCTCGCATCTTGCTTCTCCCTTCTCAGAGAAATGCATCTATCGCGCCCGCTCAGGGACCTCGATCGTCGCGCAATTGCGGCGTCCCTGCGCGGCGCAGTCCTGAACCTTTCGCACCTCGGCCATCGTGCCTAGCCACCAGATTCCCGCCGCGACCAGTACGACAAAGAGACCGAGCAACAGCGCATTCTCGACGTTCCGATTACCCTGTTCCTCTGGTGGCTCCGGCGCCGGCTCTCCTTGTTCTGTCATTTATCTATAATGGCTTCGGCGGATACAGATGAACCTCGCCGCAGTAATCGACGATACGATAGCGCTTTTGGGCATCGGGTTCACGCTCCCGGGAAAAAGAATCTGCTGGCGACAGGTAGCTGGAACCCACCGGCGACTTGCCGTGACCGCCCGGAATATCGAGCACATAGTCCGGCTGGCATAGTCCGGACACCCGCCCCCGCAGCGCGCGCATAAGTTGCTGGCCATGTTCAAGCGTGGTTCGCAGATGTGCGGTGCCGGGCGCGAGATCGCCATGGTGCAGGTAATAAGGCTTGATCCGGCACTCCACGAAGGCACGCATCAGCGCTTCCATGGCGACCGGATTGTCGTTGACGCCGCGCAACAGCACGGATTGGCTGACCATCGGAATGCCCGCATCGGTCATTCCAGCGCAGGCGGCGCGCGCCTTTTCAGTCAATTCCCTGGCATGGTTGGCATGCAGGGCAACCCAAGTTGTCGCACCCCCTACCTTCAGCGCCGCAATCATCTCGGGGGTAATCCGCGCGGGGTCAGCCACCGGCACGCGGGTATGAAGCCGGATGATTTTGACATGATCGATGGCGGCGATGTCCGCCATAATCTCAGTGAGCCGCCGCGGCGAAAGCATCATTGGATCGCCACCCGTCAGGATCACCTCCCATACTTCCGAATGCGCCCGGATATAGTCGATCGCGTTGTCATATTCCGCTGGCGCGAGCGCAGTCGCTTTGCCCGGCCCGACCATTTCACGGCGAAAACAGAAACGGCAATAGACCGCGCAAACGTGAACCAGCTTGAACAGCACCCGGTCGGGATAGCGATGC
>VAZS01000175.1 GCA_005884855.1 Alphaproteobacteria bacterium
GCTGGCACAGTACAAGCAGCACGTGCGCACAACTGCAATTGCGGATTTCCGTCCCGCCAGCATCGGGATGGAGCGGGATAATCGCTGGCTGTCAGCGCATCGTCCCGCGCCGTTCGCCTGGCAGGCTCAGGATCTTCACCCAAGCGGCGCCGTCGGCGACGCCACCAAGGCCTCGGCCGAAAAAGGTCAGCGCCTGCTCGATCACGGTGCGCGCGCTTTCTGTGAACTACTTGCCGATCTCGACAAATTCGATCCGCAAAGCTTTTCAGACGGGCCGAGGGCCTGACGCCCCCATCTGTAAGTACTTCCAATAACTAACGATTAATTATCGCTGAAATTTGCGGCTGCCGATTCGAACCGGATTGGAAAAGGCTCCGTCCAATGGGGGTATGCGGCCACAATGGCCCGCGCTCAACCGGATGGAGTTTGTCATGTCGATCAAGTCCAGAATTGCCGCACTCGCGCTTGCCGGAATTGCCTTTGCCGGCAGCATGGCGTTCACGACGACTGAGGCGCACGCCAGGGGCTTCGGGCTCGGCTGGGGCATCGGTGCGGGTCTGCTCGGCGCCGCAGTGGTCGGCAGTGCGATCGCCGCCAACGATGGCTACTACTATGACGGCTACCGCCGCTGTGGCTGGGTCCGGCAGTACGACGCCTACGGTAACTTCATGGGCCGTGTTCGCTCCTGCAATTACTAGTGATCATCATTTGGCTGAAGCGATTTCTGCCTGACGCGATTGGTTCGCGCCAAGTAGCCGCGCCATATCAGGTCGGGACGAGGCATCCGCTCGGAACGTCAGGTCCATGGATTCCCCTCCGGCACGGGCGCCCCATCCGACCCGTGCCGCACCCGACCCGCCCGGTTGTCCCCCCGGGCGGGTCGAACTTTTTCTCGATCACTTCTTTAGTCCTGGCCGCTCGATCAGCTTATTGGCCGGCCATCGCGCCATCGCGGCTTGATTTGGGATAGAACGTAATCCCGACGCGGAGCGACGTCTGAAGTGAGTGATCCCATGCCCGACACAGCACCGTCTTTTCAATTTCCGCCTCACGAGCATGTATTTCTGGGCAAGGATCACGACAGAGCCGAGCGCCGCACCTGGGTAGTCATCATCCTTTGCACCACGATGATGATTGCCGAGATCATTGGCGGCGCGCTGTTCGGTTCATTGGCGCTTATGGCCGATGGCTTGCACATGTCCACACATGCCGGCGCGCTGCTGCTCGCGGCCTTGGCGTACACCTATGCGCGCAAATATGCCAACGATCGACGCTTTAGCTTCGGCACCGGCAAATTCGGCGATCTCGCGGGCTACTCCAGCGCCATCGTTCTCGCGATGATCGCGCTCCTGATCGGCTATGAGGCGTTCGCCCGCCTGCTACAGCCGGTCGCGATCAGCTTCAACGAGGCGATCCCGATTGCCGTGCTTGGTCTGGCCGTCAATGTGGTCAGCGCCTGGCTGTTGTCCGGCGGTTCTCAAGGCACTCATAGTCATGGTCACCCGCACGATCATGCTCACGCGCATGATGGTCATGACCAGCAGGAGGGGCATGAACACGATCACGGACATGAGCACGGACATGGGCACGGCGCGCATCACCGCGACAACAACATGCGAGCCGCTGTCGTTCATGTGATGGCCGACGCCGCCGTTTCGGTCTTGGTCATCATCGGTCTGGTGCTGGCGCGCGCGTTCGGCTGGCTATGGCTGGACCCGGTTGCCGCCTTCATCGGCGCGGTCGTTACGGCGAACTGGGCGGTTCGGCTGCTGCGCGACACCGGCGGCATCCTGCTTGATCGCACGCCGGATCCACTGATGGCCGATAGAGTTCGTGGCATCATCGAAGCCGAGGGGGATCAGGTCACCGATCTGCATCTGTGGCGGCTTGGGCCCGGGCACCTCGGCGCCATTGTCTCGGTCGCAACCACGGGCCAAAGCGAGCCGTCGCATTACCGGCAGAGATTGGCCAAGTTTGCCGATTTGTCCCATGTCACGGTTGAGGTCCAACACGCCCCTTCAGCAAGCGGCTGATGCAATACGGGGTTTCTCCGCGTGGGCCTGTGACACGGCGTCACACCAACACCCTATTCAACACCTGCCCCGGTTCGCCTGATTGAAGATGCGAATGATTTGCAATACTGCCTTCTGACTGAATGAATTTTGGGCGACCAATGCCGCCCACATCAATTTGCTTTCGCCTACCAGAGCTGGGGAAGGCTGGATGATTTTATTGCTGGCGTGACGCAAATTTGTAGAACTGATCAATGAGCTGAAATGTTCGCGCTGGAAATACTCACGGGATGAACCGCTGCAGCCGACCCTTTGGTGGCGTACTCGTGGGCGTGGGTCTGGCCCTGCTCGCGTTCGAGCTTCCCGCCATGGCAGCGGACCTGCCGTTGAAGGCACCTGCGGCCAAGACCGTTTACGACTGGACTGGATTTTATCTCGGCGGCCATGTCGGATATGGCGGCGGTAGTTTCGGCCCGGGCACCAATCCCCTGCCCGAACAAGGCGTGTTCTTTCCGCACAGCATCACTGGTGTGATCGGCGGATATCAGGCTGGCTACCTGAGGCAGCTATCTAGCCATGTCGTGCTTGGCATCGAAGCGGATGCATCATTTACCAGCCACCTCGACGCCCCGGCGCTGATCCCCGCGCCATTCCACACCACGATCGATTACGTCGGCACGGTGCGCGGCCGCGCCGGATATGCCTCCGGAACGCTGCTGGCTTATGTGACCGGCGGCTTCGCCTGGGGGCACAGCCACATCAACATCAACGATGCCGCCGGCGCGGTCGTCTCCTCGCCCGGTCAAAATCAGCTCGGCTGGACCGCCGGCGCCGGCGTCGAATTTGCCGTCAGCGGCAACTGGAGCGCCAAACTCGAATATGACTACACCGATCTGGCGCGGCGGACTTACGATCTGAGCGGCTTCGGACTGCCGGCCGTCAACGTCGATCCCAACATCCACCTCGTCAAACTCGGACTGAATTACCGGTTTGGCGACACCCCGCCATGGACCGCGCCAGACGCAGCGAAAACCGCCGCTGCGAAAACCGCGCTTCCGGAATCGACCGACTGGAACGTGCACGCGCAGACCACCTTTCTTCCGACCGGCTATCCCGCGTTCCGCTCGCCCTATGCCGGGCCCAACAGTCTGCCGGGCAGCGGACAGGCGCGTGAGACCTGGACCACCACGGCGTTTCTCGGCGTGCGGCTATGGCAAGGCGGTGAATTCTATTTCGACCCGGAGCTTGCACAGGGCTTTGGGCTGAACGGAACGCTGGGACTAGCCGGTTTCTCCAATGGCGAGGCGCAAAAGGCCGGCGCTCCCTTTCCGAAATATCGGCCGCAGCGCTATTATATCCGCCAGACTTTCGGCCTCGGCGGCGAGCAGGAAGACGTCGCCGACGCGGCCCACCAATTGCCGGGCAAGCGCGACATCGATCGAGTCACGGTAGTGGTGGGCCGTTTCGCGGTTGGAGACTTCTTCGACGGCAACTCCTACGCCAAGGATCCGCGCGCGGACTTCATGAACTGGGCGATGTGGTCGTCGGGGGCCTACGACTTCCCCGCCGACCTGCCGGGCTTCACCCGCGGCGCGGTTGCCGAACTCAATCGCAAGGATTGGGCGGTGCGCGCCGGCGTGTTCGAGGTGCCCTCTGCCCCCAATAGCGACGTCCTCACCTTCAAGACCGGTGGCGCCGTGCTCGAATTCGAGGAACGTCACAAGATCTTCGATCAACCAGGCAAGCTGCGGCTCGGCATCTTCGCCAATCGCGGCAATACCGGCAACTATCGCCAGGCGCTGGCGATTGCAGCCTTCGACCCCGCCCTTGATATCAACACGGTCATGCAGAGCATCCGTCGCGAGAACCCCAAATACGGTTTCTATGCCAATGCCGAACAGCAGATCGCAAAGGACATCGGATTGTTCGCGCGCGCGAGCTGGAACGACGGCCAGAACGAAACCCTCTCTTTCACAGATATCGACCG
>VAZS01000176.1 GCA_005884855.1 Alphaproteobacteria bacterium
GGCGTGCAGGATGAAGATCTTGTCGAGTGCGTCTGCCAGCACCGGATTGATCTTGTAGTCCTCGCACGGCACTGCGAAGCACATGTGCAGAAAGTTCTGGGCGAAGGTCAGCGAATTCTTCGGATACATGAAGGGCTGGCCGATCGTGTATTTGAACGCCATCGCCGCGAGTGTCGGTATCTTGGCGATCATGCGCATGGAAGCGATCATGCGCTGCTGCGGGTCGGTTATATCCGTGGAGTCGTGATAAAACGCGGCGAGCGCGCCGACCGCTGCGACCATGATCGCCATCGGGTGCGCGTCGCGGCGGAAGCCCTGAAAGAACCGGGCCATCTGCTCGTGAACCATCGTGTGATGAATCACGCGCTGGTCGAAATCCGTCTTTTGCGCCTTGGTCGGCAGCTCGCCGTAAAGCAGCAAGTAGCAGGTCTCGAGGAAATCGCCGTTTTCCGCCAATTGCTCGATGGGGTAGCCGCGATATTCCAGAACACCGGCGTCCCCGTCGATATAGGTGATCCTGGACTCGCAGCTCCCGGTGGAGGTGAAGCCGGGATCGTAGGTAAACATTCCGGACTGGGCGTAGAGCTTGCCGATGTCGATCACATCCGGACCGACGGTGCCGCTCAAGATCGGGAAATCATAGGTTTTGTTGCCGACCGTTAAGGTGGCCGTTTTGGCGTGGGATTTTGCGTCCATCGTGAATTCCCCGATGAGATCGTTGCGAAGGCCGGCGGCGCGCATTCGCCATGGCGACTGTGGGGCGCGGGAAGCCGGGCGTTCCAGAAGCACCTTGTAAATGGGTATCTTATTGCTGTTTGCACTGCAAGATGGCCATGCCTGACCTGCAATGTCAGCTTATGTGGAGGCCTGATCGGCTAACCGCCCCAGGCTTTCTTGTCGACCGAGCACGTCCAGGACCTCGAATATGCCCGGCGATGTTGCCCGCCCGGTCAGGGCGGCGCGGAGTGGCTGGGCCACCGCCCCGAGCTTGAGGTTGTTGGTCTCTGCGAATGCCCGCATCGCTGCTTCGGTGGTTTCGGCCGTCCACGGCGCGACTTCCTCCAGCGTCAGGCGCAGCCGGCCGATCAGCTCACGGTTTTCCGGCGTCAGCAGTGCCGCCGCCTTCGGCTCGATCTCCAGCGGCCGGTCCGCGAAGATAAAGTAAGCACCGTCCATCAACTCGATGAGCGTCTTGGCGCGCTCCTTGAGGCTTGGCATGGCCTTCAGCAGTTGTGAGCGCGTCTTGTCGTTGAGCTTCGCTTTGAGGTCAGCGCCGCCCGGGAGATAGTCCAGCTCGCCTTCCAACATCTTGACGAGCGATTGATCGTCGGAGTGGCGGATATAGTGGCCGTTCAGGTTTTCCAGCTTGGCAAAATCGAAACGCGCGGCCGACCGGCCGACGCTGGACAGGTCGAAAGCGGCGATCATCTCCTCGGTTGAAAATATCTCCTGATCGCCGTGGCTCCATCCGAGCCGGACAAGGTAATTGCGCAACGCGGCCGGCAGATATCCCATGGCGCGATAGGCATCTACGCCGAGCGCCCCATGCCGTTTCGACAGCTTTGAGCCATCGGGGCCATGGATCAGGGGAATGTGCGACATGTTGGGAACATCCCACCCCAGCGCATCGTAGATCTGTTTCTGGCGCGCGGCGTTGATCAGGTGGTCGTCGCCCCGGATGACGTGGGTGACGCCCATGTCGTGATCGTCCACGACGACCGCGAGCATGTAGGTCGGATTGCCATCGCCACGCAACAGCACGAGGTCGTCCAGGTTCTCGTTCTGCCAAACCACTCGCCCCTGGACCTGATCTTCGATCACCGTCTCACCGGTCTGGGGCGCCCTGAGCCTGATCGTAGGCTTCATGCCTGCTGGCGCTTCCGACGGATCGCGATCGCGCCACATGCCGTCGTAGAGGCGCGTGCGACCCTCGGTCCGCGCTTTTTCCCTCATCGCGGTGAGCTGCAATCCATCCAGGATCGCCGCGATCGCCGGTTCGGTTGATCGCTCGCGATCGGTATCTTCGATCCGCAGCAGCATCTTGCCGTCGCGACCGCGCGCATAGAGCCAGTTGAACAGCGCGGTGCGGGCTCCTCCGATATGGAGAAAGCCGGTCGGGGATGGAGCAAAACGCGTGACGACGGTATTGGTCATTGCAACAACTGGTCGCCAACAAAGAGGGCATGCGGCAGGCGCGCTGGTGTATAGCAGGAACCGGCTATAACTAAAGCCTTCCTTGGAGCGGGCGGATTTGGCAGATAGTCCGTCGATTCCCGAACAGGAAACCGGAATGACAGCAGAAGCGGTGGCGGCGGAGACGGGGCGCGATTTCATTCGCGACATCGTTCAGGCCGATCTAGATGCAAAGAGATACAAGCAGGTCGTGACCCGGTTTCCGCCGGAGCCGAACGGCTACCTGCATATCGGCCACGCCAAGTCGATCGCGCTTAATTTCGGCATCGCGCAGGAATTTTCTGGACGCTGCCATCTGCGGTTCGATGACACCAACCCCACCAAAGAAGAGCAGGAGTACATCGACTCGATTCAGGCCGACGTCCGGTGGCTTGGCTATGACTGGGGCAACGATCTGTTCTATGCCTCGGACTATTTCGAGCAGCTCTATTTGTGGGCGGAGGGCCTGATCCGCGACGGCCTCGCTTACGTCGACGACCAGTCCCAGGAGGAAATCAGGGTCAAACGCGGCACGCTGACCGAACCTGGCCGGAACAGTCCGTTTCGCGACCGCGCGGTGGAGGAGAACCTCGATCTGTTTCGCCGCATGAAAGCGGGTGAATTTCCTAACGGCGCCCGCGTGCTGCGCGCCAAGATCGATATGTCTTCCGGCAACATCAATCTGCGCGATCCGGTGCTGTATCGGATCCTGCACGCCACCCACCCGCGCACCGGCGACAAATGGTCGATCTATCCGAGCTACGACTACGCGCATGGGCAGTCGGACGCGATCGAAGGAATTACGCATTCGATCTGCACGCTCGAATTCGAGGACCACCGGCCGCTGTATGATTGGCTGCTCGAGAAATTGCCGGTACCATCGAGGCCGCATCAGTACGAATTTGCGCGGCTCAATCTGAGTTACACGCTGCTCTCGAAGCGGGTGCTGACTGAACTGGTTCGCGGTGGCCACGTCGCCGGCTGGGACGATCCACGGATGCCGACCATCGCCGGGTTGAAGCGGCGCGGCGTCCCGCCCGCGGCGATCCGGGAATTCGTCAAGCGCATCGGCGTGGCAAAGGCCAACAGCGTTGTGGACGTCGGAATGCTGGAATTTTGCATCCGTGAAATTCTCAACAGGACGGCGCAACGCCGCATGGCGGTGCTGCGGCCCCTCAAAGTCGTGATCGAGAACTATCCTGAAGGCAAAACCGAAGAGATCGACGCCGTCAATCATCCGGATGATCCGGCCGCCGGGACGCGCCGCCTCGCGTTCGGCCGCGAGCTTTACATCGAGCGCGATGATTTCATGGAAAATCCGCCGAAGAAGTTTTTCCGGCTCTCGCCCGGCACCGAGGTGCGGCTGCGCTATGCGTATTTCATCACTTGCCGGGAAGCGATCAAGAACGCAGCCGGGGAGGTGACTGAACTGCGCTGCACTTATGATCCCGCCACCAAAGGCGGCAATGCACCAGATGGGCGGAAGGTCAAGGCGACCATGCACTGGTTGCCTGCCGCGCAGTCCAGACCGGCGGAAATCCGCCTCTACAACCAGCTGTTTTCAAAACCGACTCCGGATGCCGCCAATTTTGCGGCCGACCTCAATCCGCAGTCGCTGGAAATTCTCAGCGATGCCCGGATCGAGCGCTCAATCGCCGAAGCCAATTCGACCGATGCAATCCAGTTCGAGCGGCAGGGCTATTTCGTGCGCGATGGCGACTCCACACCGGACCGCCCGGTCTTCAACCGAACGATTGGCCTGCGCGATACCTTTGCAAAGGAAGTCGGCGGAAAGGGCTGATGCGCTTCACGTTGGCTGTGCAGCCTAGTTGCAATAGCCATAAAGCCCGCACGCGTAGGGCAGGCGCCAGCCGTCCCAAAAGTAGCGCTCGCCGTAATAAGGCCCCCCGTAATAAGGCCCCGGGTAATAGTACGACCACGGCGAGCCGTAATAGTAACCGCCGCGAGCCCAAGGCAAGACTGGCAGCAGATTGTAGGGAATGATCGGCGCAGCATATTCCTCTGACCGAGGGGTATATGCCCGAATCTCGGCAGGCTCCGCAAAGATCGCTCCCAAGCGGCTCTGGCGCGGCAGGTCGGCAGCGCTCCCGGCGAGCGCACTCAAAGCGGTAATGAGAACGGACAGCATGATCCGGCGCTGCATGGCCAAGCCCCCGATTGATTCGGGAATTTTAGCGACCGTGCGTTAGCAAAGCTTAACGCCGCGGCGCGGCGCCACCTGACGCAGATCCAAGTCGTTCGCCCGCCGCAAGCTTTTGGCGACGGATTCTGCATCCGTTCCCTATTCGGCTGGCCACAGCCTAAGGTAGCATCGCGCTCTCTAGAGTAAGGCGAGTGCCACCGGGATGGCGGAGCGGGACAGGGCACTGGCTGGGGTTGCGGGGTTGCTGCCGTGGGTGCCAGTCGCCTTCGGTACCGGAATCGCATTCTATTTCACCGCGGATCATGAGCCGGTTTTGGGCGTGGCCGTGGCCGCCGCGGCGGCGCTTTGCGCAGCGGCGTTCCTGCTTCGGCGGGAAAGGATATTTCCAGTTGTGGTGATGATCGCGGCGGTGGCCGCGGGTTTTGCAACAGCGACGTGGAAGACGGCGCGGATCGCGCATGGCGTGCTGGCCCGGCCAATGTTTTCGGTGTCGCTTTCGGGCTTTGTCGAAACGCGCGACATACGCGAGCGTACTGATCGCTTTGTGTTGCGCGTCACTCACATGGACAGCCCGAAGTCGCAGATCAGGATGGAGCGGGTTCGGCTGTCGGTGCGAAAGGGCACCGCGCCCGCGGTCGGCAGCTTTATCGAGTTGAAGGCGCGGCTGCAGCCGCCGCTCGCGCCAATGCGGCCGGGCAGCTACGATTTCGGCCGCGACATGTATTTCCAGGGCATTGGCGCGTCCGGTTTCGTGATGGGCGGCATCAAGGCGGTCGAGCCGCCGGAAAGCGGCGGGGTGTCGCTGCGCTACGCTGCATTCATGCAAGGTTTGCGCGACGCGATCGATGCGCGCATTCGATTGACGCTCGAGGGCGACAAACGCGCGATCGCTACCGCATTGCTGACCGGCCGCCGAGACGCGATCACCACTCCAGTCAACGACGCTATGTTCATCTCCGGCCTCGGCCACGTGCTGTCGATTTCGGGATATCACATGGCCGTCGTCGCCGGCGTGGTGTTCTTTGCGGTGCGGGCGCTGCTGGCGCTGATCCCTTCGCTCACGGTCGGCTTTCCCATCAAGAAATGGTCGGCGGTCGCGGCACTTGCTGCGGCGCTGTTTTATCTATTGCTGTCCGGCGCCGAAGTCGCGACGCAGCGCTCGTTTTTTATGACCGCGGTGGTGCTGATCGCCGTGATTGTCGACCGTCGCGCCGTGACCTTTCGCACCCTCGCCGTATCGGCGATGATCGTGCTTTCGATCGCGCCGGAAGCGGTAGTGCATCCGAGCTTTCAGATGTCGTTCGCTGCGACGCTTGGGCTAGTGGCGCTGGTGCAGATCGGCATGCCGCGCCTGTTCGCCTCGTCGGACAATTCGAGGACCGCAAAGGTGGCGTTGTGGGGCGGGCGCGAAATCATGACGTTGGCGCTGGCCTCGCTTGTGGCGGGGCTCGCGACGACGCCTTATGCCGCGTTTCATTTCCATCGTGTGACCCCATACGGCGTCCTCGCCAATCTGGCGGCGATGCCGGTGGTCTCGGTGCTGGTGATGCCGGCTGGCATGCTCGGCCTGCTCGCGATGCCGTTTGGCTTTGATGGCGTGTTCTGGTGGCTCATGGGCCTGGGCATCGACTGGATGATCGCGGTGACGCGTTGGGTGGCCGACTTGCCCGGCGCCATTGGACGGATGGCGGCGTTCGGGATCGGCCCGCTGATTTTATCAAGCGTCGGCATCATCCTGCTGTGCCTGTTGCGCACGCCGCTGCGCTGGTCGGGCGCGGGCGTGCTGGCCTTTTCGGTTGCTTGGGCGTTGGCGGTGCCGCAGCCGGATGTCCTGATCTCCGGCGATGGGCACAATGTCGGCGTGCGAGGCCAGGATGGCCGGCTCCACCTGATGCGGACCGGCAAGGATGCATTCCTGATCAAGGAATGGCTGGCCGCCGACGCCGACCCAAGGGGGCCTGCAGACCTCTCGCTTGCAGACGGCGTGTCGTGCGACGAGGCGGGGTGCGTTGCGCAGATGGGCGGCGGCGGGTTGGTCGCGCTGGCACTCAAGGCGGAGGCGTTGGGGGACGACTGCGAGCGGGCGGCGCTGTTGGTAACGACACGGCAGGCGCCACCCTCATGTCGGTCCCCGGTCATTGCGGGGGATCGCTTGCGCGGGCAGGGGGCGATGGCGCTATGGAGAACCCGGGACGGCTTTGCAGTCTCTGCGATCAGGCCCAAAGCGCTCGACCGGCCGTGGTCGCCGATGGTTGCGGGCACTGTGGAGAGCGATACAGCGCTGCCGTCCCGCCCCGCAGCCGGGCATGTCGACGCTACGCCTGCTGAAGCGGATCAGCAGGCGGAGGACTGAGCGGCCGCTTCAGTCCCGTATCCCAGTTTATTGACGCCCAAACACTTTTTCCTGCTGGGGCCTCAAACCGATTGGGAGATAGGAGCGCGAGGGCGGGTGCTCGGCCGAAAGCCTGGCCTCGCTCATCCGCATTT
This sequence comes from Alphaproteobacteria bacterium, assembly GCA_005884855.1. Classification (GTDB taxonomy): domain Bacteria; phylum Pseudomonadota; class Alphaproteobacteria; order Rhizobiales; family Xanthobacteraceae; genus Bradyrhizobium. The sequence goes on from VAZS01000176.1 coordinate 6,824, forward strand.
CGAACGCGTCGAGTTGCAACGCGAACGTCGCAAGCGCCAATCTCAGATTATCCAGCTCTCTGGTCCGGGCGTCTTCTTGACTGGCCATGTTGAGTTTAGCGTCCGGTTCGCTCACGCGTCTTCCCGCCGGTCGAAACCGGCGGGAAGACGGGAAAATGTGCGACAGTTCAGCCGGCCGAGAGCGGCGTCGCCGCGGGCCTGGCGGCAGCCGGTTGCGCGCGCTCGGATTGTTGCACCACCGGCAATTGGAGCACCGTCACGCGCTGGCCTTCACAGAGCAACGTCACCAGCACATGGCTTCCGTCAGGAAACTCGATCGAGTCGTGGTGCCGATCCGGTACATGCGCGTCGATTCGGGCGAATTTTCCGACCCGGAAATTGATTTCACGCGTCCATATCCATCGGTTGTCGTATTTGACGTTTTCGGCGAACGCCAGTTCGGTCCCGGGAAGCATACAGACCGCGACGTTGGGCTCGCTTTCGGAGGCCAAACCACGCGTCGAAGTCCCGCGGAAAGTGGTAGTGATCAGCGTCTCTCCGACCTGGGCGGGGCGCGACGCTACAGCGTGCAGACTATAGTCACACATCGGATTGCTCCTCGTTGGAGATACAAACCCGCGCCCATTGAGACGCGGGCCTCTATCAGAGTGGCAACAAAGTTCACAGCGTACGATAAGTTCCAAGCCTCTCGCCCGTTGTTGGCAAATATGCGGCTCGACTCAGAGCGATCTGATCACAAACGCATGAGGGTTAGCGGTGCGGTGTAGTGGTACGCCGCAATCGCCGAGGATTGATCCGTCTACGTCCTTGTTGCGGTACCAAAGTCAGACGTGGATGGCCGGGACAAGCCCGGACAAGCTTGGCCATGACGAGTCGAAATCAAATCGTCAGGTGCCATTTAATGCTCCGAAGCAGCGCTTCGGGCGAACATAAATCAGTACTTCCGATACAGGCCGATCAGCTTGCCCTGAATCTTTACCCGGTTGGGCGGCAGGATGCGGACTTCATAAGAAGTGTTTGCCGGTTCCAGCGCAATGGAGGCGCCGCGGCGGCGGAAGCGCTTCAGCGTTGCTTCCTCCTCGTCGATCAGCGCCACGACGATGTCGCCGGTCTCGGCCGTCTCGTTCCGCTGGATCAGCGCCATGTCGCCGTCAAGAATGCCGGCATCCACCATGGAGTCGCCGCGGACTTCCAGCGCATAATGTTCGCCGGAGCCCAGCATGTCCGGCGGGACGCTGATGGTGTGGCTGCGGGTCTGCAGCGCTTCGATCGGCGTGCCGGCCGCAATCCGGCCCATCACCGGCACCGCAACCGGCCGGCTGCTGTCGTCCTCACCACCCCCGCTGGAGGTGCGAACCCTGCCTAGGGTGCCTTCGATGACACTAGGGGTGAAGCCGCGGCGGCCATTGCCGCTTCCCGACAACTCCGGCAGCTTGATCACCTCGATGGCGCGGGCTCGATTGGGTAACCGGCGGATGAAGCCGCGCTCTTCCAGCGCGGTGATCAGCCGATGGATGCCGGACTTGGAGCGCAGATCCAGCGCGTCTTTCATCTCGTCGAACGAGGGCGGAACGCCGGATTCCTTCAGGCGTTCGCTGATGAATCGCAGAAGTTCGTATTGTTTGCGTGTGAGCATCTCGACCAATCCCCAAGTTGATAGTGCCGTGTAATCCGAGACCTGATTTCGACTTAGAAGTCACAAGCCGAAGTCAGAAGTCAGAAGCCGAAGTCAGAAAGCCGAAAACCAAACTCAGAAACCCCGAAGTGAGAAACCAAACCCGGGGTGCAGCGATCACGACGCTCCCGTTTGTGGACACCAGTATTCGAAACAAATCATGAACATACACTATATGTTCCATATGTGTTCCGCAACCACTTAATTTCGCGTCAACGAGCTTGGATTTCTCAGGATGG
>VAZS01000177.1 GCA_005884855.1 Alphaproteobacteria bacterium
GCAGACCAAGGCGGTCTACACCAACAGCGAGCTCGTCAACAAGAAATTCCCCAAGCGTATCGCCTTCAACGTCATCCCCGAGATCGACGTGTTCATGGAGGACGGCTACACCAAGGAAGAGTGGAAGATGATGATGGAGACCAAGAAGATTCTTGATCCCAAAATCAAGCTGACCGCGACTTGCGTGCGGGTGCCGGTGTTCGTCGGCCATTCCGAAGCCGTCAACATCGAATTCGAAAGGCCGATCTCGGTTGACGAGGCTCGCGAGGTGCTGCGCAAGGCGCCGGGATGTCTGGTGATCGACAAGCACGAACCCGGCGGCTACGTCACGCCGTACGAGGCGGCGGGCGAGGACGCAACTTACATTAGCCGCATCCGCGACGATGCGACCGTGGAAAACGGCTTGGTGCTGTGGTGCGTATCGGACAATTTGCGTAAAGGCGCCGCGCTGAACGCGATCCAGATTGCCGAATGCCTGATCAATCGCAAGCTGATCAGCGCGAAGAAAAAGGCGGCATGAGCACATCGGGGCCGGATGAGCGAACAGCCGGCTCCGTATCGAGCAAATCCGACGCTGAAACGTGTCGAGAACGGCTTGGAGAGCCTGATCTTCAACAGCCGCTGGCTGATGGCGCCGTTCTATCTCGGCCTCGTTATAAGCCTGGCCGTGCTGTTGTTGAAGTTCGGGATGATGTTATGGGAGTTCATGCTGCATGTGCCCGCAGCCAAGGAATCCGATATCATCCTGGGCGTGCTCAGCCTGATCGACGTTTCGCTGACAGGCAATCTGATCCTGATCGTGGTGTTTTCCGGGTATGAGAATTTTGTTTCCCGGATCGATCCTGGCGGCCATCCGGACTGGCCGGAATGGATGACCAAGGTCGATTTCAGTGGGCTCAAGCAAAAGCTGCTCGCTTCCATTGTCGCGATCTCGGCTATCCAGGTGCTGAAGGCGTTCATGAATCTCGACGCCGCGTTCGATCCCGCAAAAATGGGATGGCTGGCCGGCGTTCATCTGGTGTTCGTAATTTCGACGCTGCTGTTGGCGTTGTCCGATCGGTGGGCCGACGGGCGTAGTGCCGAGTAGGCTACCGCGTCAGCGGGAAGAGTTTTGTGATGCGTTATTCGCCATCGGTAACTCGCCTCCCGTCGTTCTCGACGCCGCGAAATTTCTTTGCGGCCTGGTCGAGCACAAAAAGCGAGCCCTCCGCCACGCCAAAATAAGCCCCGTGCAGGCTGATCTCGCCACGTTCGACGGGCGTCCGGACGAACGGAAATGTCATCAGGTTTTCAAGGCTGCGGAAAACGGCAGCTTTCTCGATCCGGACCGTGAAATCTTGCATCGTCTCGTGGTCGCGCCGCCCGACCTGCTCGCCCGGCTTGATAAACATCGCCATCCATTTGCCGATGAAATCGCCTGGTGACAGCGGCGCATTATTATCGATGAACGCGCGGATGCCGCCGCATTGGGCATGCCCGAGCACCACGATATGCTTCACGCGTAGAACCGAGACCGCGTATTCCAGCGCGGCCGACACGCCATGCGCGCCGCTATCCGGCTGATAGATCGGAACCAGATTGGCGACATTGCGCACCACGAACAACTCGCCGGGACCGGCATCGAAGATCACCTCCGGCGATACGCGCGAATCGCAGCAGCCGATCACCATCACTTCCGGGGACTGGCCGCGTTCGGCAAGTTCCCGGTAGCGCGACTGCTCGGTTGGCAGCCGCTGAGACGTGAAGGTCCGGTAGCCCTCAAGCAGGTGCTGCGGAAATGCTGACATGGCAGTTGCTAACCATAAGGCTCGATGCCGAACAAGGCTTTCGAAGCGGACCCTGGGATGTTATCGCGAGGGGATTGATGCGAAGGGAGTCCCGCCATGATCCGTCCGCGGCGAAGCCTGTTGTTCATGCCCGGTTCGAACGCGCGAGCGTTGGAAAAAGCGCGCAACCTGCCGGCGGACGGTATCATCCTCGACCTGGAGGATTCCGTCGCCCCGGACGCCAAGGCGATAGCGCGCGATCAAATCGCCGCCGCCGTTGCGGCGGGCGGGTTCGGCAAGCGGGAGGTCCTGATCCGGGTGAATGCACTGGATTCGCCATGGTGGATAGATGACGTCACAATGGCCGGTAAGGCACGGCCCGACGGCATTCTGGTTCCGAAAATTTCCAGCGTGCGCGATTTGACCGCCATCGCCGACCGACTCACCGACATCAACGCCGACGCATCCATCAGGGTGTGGGCCATGATCGAGACCGCGCGTGCGGTGCTGCATGCCGAGGAACTCGCCGCCGCCTCGCGCGATTCGGAAGTGCGCCTGGCCGGTTTCGTGTTTGGTCCGAACGATATCTCGCGGGAAACGCGGATCCGAATGCAGCCCGGACGCGCCGCGATGCTGCCGCTCATCATCCATTGCATTCTGGCAACACGCGCCCACGGCCTCGAAATTCTCGACGGTCCCTACAGCGATATCGGCAATGTCGATGGGTTCGGGCAGGAATGCACGCAGGGCCGCGATCTCGGCTTCGACGGCAAGACGTTGATCCATCCGGGCCAGATCGAGGCTTGCAACGCCATCTTCACGCCGGCGGCGGAAGAGGTCGCGTATGCCCGCAAAGTTATCGCTGCCTTCGAACGGCCGGAAAACGCCTCGCGCGGCGCGATCCAACTTGACGGGCAGATGGTGGAGCGCCTGCACGCCGACATGGCAAGGCGCACCATCGCGATCGCGGACGCGATCGCCGGGATCGGGAAGTGATTTCCGCCTCCGCGCACTCGGAACCGAAACGAGATTTCCATTTGCCCGCGGTGCCAGCGCCCAGCGACCTGCCCGCGAGCGGCCGGTCAAGACCAGCGTTTCGCGGCCCATTGGTAGAGGCTACCGGCGACTGGGGGCTCGTCGCCACGGCCTTTTGGCGAGATATGCAGCCCGATGATCGCCGGATCGGCAATCAGGGGCGAGAAATCCGAAGGATCAAAGAAAAGTTTCGGCTCGGCATGAACCGCGTAAAACGATTTGCGCGGCAATGCATAGCGAAGTGTACCGGCGCGGCTTGCGAGCGCCGTTAACGCCGCCGGCCCGTAAATCGCCAGTCGAACGTCGGAGACACGGTTCGACGCGCCGCGCAGCCGACGGAGCGCGAATGTCAGGCGATGCCCCAGCGCCAGCCAATCCGGGGTCAATTCCTCCTGCTGCATCAGCCGATCGAATGCCAGCACGATTGGATCGCCTGAGGGCAGATAGAGCACCGAATTGCCGAGCTGACGCCGACGTTCCCAGGCGAAATAAGGTCTGGCGAGGTCAATCTCGACCGGCTTGAGCAGCAGCACGTCGGGGTCAAGCCAGAGGCCGGCGCTCTCGGCCATCAGCCGCATCCGAAAAAAATCGCTGAACTGCAGCGTGGTCCAGTCGCGCCATGAGCCATCCGATTGCGGCGGACGCAGTTTTTCGGAGAACGCATGCGGCAGGATCGCCTCGGCCTCGGCGTTGACGACGCCTTCGGGCAATCCCGCGATCGGATCGAAACTGTAAACGGTGACTTTATGACCTGCGGCGAGCTGCGATCGCAGGCACGTCAGCCGCAACCGATCGAGCCGGCCGTGCCAAAAGGTGACGACCTCAGGCTGCATCGGCGCACGTCCAGCGCGTTCTGAAAAGGCTGCTGATTATAATCAGGCCCAGGCGCGTTCAGTCTTCGCCTTGGCTTCGTAGGCGTCGATCGATGACTTCTTTTCCATGGTGAGCCCGATGTCGTCGAGGCCGTTCATAAGGCAATGCTTACGGAACGGCTCGATGTCGAACTTCACCATGCCGCCGTCGGGACCGCGGATCTCCTGATTGGGGAGATCGATTGTCAGTGTCGCATTGGCGCCGCGCTCGGCGTCGTCGAACAGCTTGTCGAGATCTTCCTGGCTGACACGGATCGGCAGAATGCCGTTCTTGAAACAATTGTTATAGAAGATGTCGCCGAACGAGGTCGAGATCACGCAACGGATGCCGAAATCCAGCAGCGCCCAAGGCGCGTGTTCGCGGCTCGAACCGCAGCCGAAATTGTCGCCGGCGACCAGGATTCTGGCATTGCGATAGGCAGGTTTGTTGAGGATGAAATCCGGGTTTTCGCTGCCGTCATCCTTGTAGCGTTGTTCCGAGAACAATCCTTTGCCAAGCCCTGTGCGCTTGATGGTCTTTAGATACTGCTTGGGGATCACCATGTCGGTGTCGACATTGATGATCTTCAGCGGGGCTGCGACGCCCTCCAGCGTGGTGAACTTGTCCATCGGCCGCACTTCTGGTTGGAATGAAAAAACACTTTTCCGGCGCGTGGTGTATCGCGAATACGCCCCTCATCAAAGCGCAAATTAGCTAATAACCAACGCCGGTTCTAGACCGCGCCAGCCTCGATCGCCTCCATATCCTGGTCGGAGAGGCCGAAATGATGGCCGATCTCGTGAATCAGTACGTGGCGGACGATATGCTCCAGCGTCTCTTCGTGCTCGGCCCAGTAATCCAGGATCGGCCGACGGTAGAGCCAAATCAGATTCGGCAGTCGGGCAATGTCCTGATTGCTGCGAAACGGCAGACCTACGCCCTGAAACAGGCCGAGCAGATCGAACTCGCTTTCCGCGTTCATTTCCTTAAGCACCTCCTCGGTCGGAAAATCATCGACGCGGATGATCACGCCCTCGCACAGCTCGCGAAAGGTTTTTGGCAGGCGCCCGAAAATCTCATGCGCCATGGTTTCCATCTCGGCAAGCGAGGGGGCTTTCGCGGTCTGCCACATCTCGCACTCTTTAGCCCGGGATCGCGCTCGTGCACACCGCTGTTGTGGCGGAAGATGCGCCCGCAGTTGACCTCGGCGCGGCAATCGGAGACCTTGCGAAACGAATTAACGGTGGGCGTATCGATGCGGGTAA
>VAZS01000220.1 GCA_005884855.1 Alphaproteobacteria bacterium
AAAAAATAGGTGACCCACATCCGGGGCAAGGGGAGACAGGCCCCGCCCTTATTACTTCCTGCCCGCGCAGGATCAGACACGATACGGAGCAAGACAATGACCAAGGCGCTGAACGGCGTTCGCATTCTGGATTTCACCCATGTTCAGTCGGGGCCGACCTGCACGCAATTGCTGGCGTGGTTCGGCGCCGACGTGGTCAAGGTTGAGCGCCCCGGCGTTGGCGATATCACGCGCGGTCAATTACGGGACAAGCCGAATGTCGACAGCCTGTATTTCACGATGCTTAACCACAACAAGCGCTCGATTACGCTCGACACCAAGAATCCAAAGGGCAAGGAAGTCCTCACGGAGCTGATCAAGAAATGCGACGTGCTGGTGGAAAACTTCGGTCCCGGCGTGCTGGACCGCATGGGATTTGGCTGGGAGAAGATTCAAAGCATCAATCCGAAAATGATCGTGGCCTCGATCAAGGGTTTCGGCCCAGGCCCTTACGAGGACTGCAAGGTGTATGAGAACGTCGCACAATGCACCGGCGGCTCGGCATCGACCACCGGCTTCCGCGATGGACTTCCCCTGGTCACCGGCGCGCAGATCGGTGACAGCGGTACCGGGCTGCATCTGGCGCTCGGCATCGTCGCCGCACTCTACCAGCGCACCATGACCGGGCGGGGACAGCGGGTCACGGCCGCCATGCAGGACGGCGTGCTGAACCTGGCACGCGTGAAGCTGCGCGACCAGCAGCGGCTCGCCCACGGTCCGCTCACGGAATACAGCCAGTACGGTGAAGGCATTCCGTTCGGCGAAGCGGTTCCGCGCGCCGGCAACGACTCCGGCGGCGGCCAGCCCGGCCGCATTTTGAAGTGCAAGGGTTGGGAGAGGGATCCCAACGCGTACATCTACTTCATCACCCAGGCGCCGGTTTGGGAGAAGATCTGCGACGTCATCGGCGAGCCCGGCTGGAAAACCCATCCCGACTACGCCAAGCCCCCTGCCCGGCTGCCGCGCCTCAACGAGATTTTCTCGCGCATCGAGCAGTGGACCATGACCAAGACCAAGTTCGAGGCCATGGAGATCCTCAACAAGGACGACATTCCCTGCGGTCCGATCCTGTCGATGAAGGAGCTGGCGGAAGATCAGTCGCTGCGTGCGACCGGCACTGTCGTCGAGGTCGATCATCCCGAGCGCGGCAAGTATTTATCGGTCGGCAATCCCATCAAACTGTCGGACAGCCCGTCCGAGGTGACCCGCTCTCCCCTGCTCGGGGAACACACCGACGAAATCCTGCGGCAGGTTCTCGGCTTCAGCGATCATCAAGTGGCGGAGATTCATGATTCCGGCGCGCTCGATCCGCCGCGCAAAGTCGCCGCGGAATAAGCACCCACTCGTCTGAGCGGGTCAGGGTAAGTGCGGTCGCTGCCTTTCATCGGGTGGCGGTAAATGGTTTCGGGACGGAAATTAAGAGCACCAAATGGAGCAATGCTGCATCGCAAACGTCGCTCGCCCTGCGACAAATTGAACAGCGCATATACTACTTTAGCAAGATTGCGATCTGGCGAATTATATTCGAAAACGCGTCCTATAAACGCAAAATACATTCTCGCTACCGCTCGCCGAATGAGCAAAAGCGTGCTGCGGGGAGAGGTTATGGTAGATACGGTTCACGGAGCGGCTGCGCCGGTCACTCGGGTAAGCGATGCATATCGCTGGACCCAATTGGCCATTGGCGTTGCGGCGATGGTGATGATCGCCAACTATCAATACGGTTGGACCTTCTTCGTCCCAGACATTCAAAAGAAATTCGGATGGGATCGTGCATCGATCCAGTGGGCCTTCACGCTCTTTGTCCTTTTCGAAACCTGGTTGGTTCCGATCGAAGGCTGGTTCGTGGACAAATACGGGCCGCGCCTCGTGGTTCTGGCTGGCGGCATCCTTTGCGGCATCGGCTGGGCGATCAACGCCGAGGCAACGACGCTGAACGGCTATTATTTTGGAATGATCATCGCCGGGATCGGCGCCGGCGCCGTCTACGGCACCTGCGTCGGCAACGCGCTGAAATGGTTTCCGGACAAGCGCGGCCTTGCCGCGGGCATCACTGCGGCAGGCTTTGGCGCTGGTTCAGCACTGACCGTCGCGCCGATCCAGGCGATGATCAAGGACTCCGGCTTCCAGGCGACGTTCCTTTATTTCGGGCTTGGACAAGGCATCATTATTGTGATCCTCGCCTTCTTCCTGTTCGCACCGAAACCCGGCCAAGTCCCCGCCGTAGTTCAGACCGCCAACATATTCCAGACCCGGCGCAACTACGAGCCGACGGAGGTGATTCGTCATCCGATCTTCTGGCTGATGTATTTCATGTTCGTGATCGTGGGGGCCGGCGGCTTGATGGTTACCGCCAATCTCAAGCCGATCGCCGTCGACTGGAAACTCGATAACGTTTCGGTCACAATTATGGCCGTCACGATGACCACGGTGACGTTCGCTGCGACGATCGACCGCGTGCTCAATGGTTTGACAAGGCCGTTCTTCGGCTGGGTCTCGGACATGCTCGGCCGCGAGAACACGATGTTCGTTGCATTCGGGATCGAGGGCGTCGGCATTTGGGCGCTTTACATGCTCGGCCACGATCCGATCTGGTTCGTTGTACTATCCGGATTGGTGTTCTTCGCATGGGGTGAGATCTATTCACTTTTCCCATCGACCTGCACCGACACCTTCGGCGTGAAATTCGCCACCACCAATGCTGGACTGCTCTATACGGCTAAAGGGACCGCATCCCTGCTGGTCCCGGTCGCCAATTACATGCAGCAGTCGTCCGGAAGCTGGGACCAGGTGTTTGTGATCGCGGCGGGCGCTAATATTCTTGCCTCGCTGCTCGCCATTGTGGTGCTCAAGCCATGGCGCAGGACTGTGGTCGCTCAGTCGCAGACTCAGCAGTAGTCCGCGCGTGGAAAACAGAAGCGCGCTCCCTGTTTTCTGACGATCGCGCTTTTTTAATCGGCCTGGGTCGGCTCTGATCGCTGCGCGCCGTCGCGGTCCGCCTCATACGAGTTCAATTGCCTTTTGCGATCCGCGATAGCGCGGTCGTGAAATGCGCTGCCATTCAATAGTCATCTCTTTCGCGATACATCACCTCGTTGCAATTAGGATGTTGACAATTGGCATAATGTATACCAAGCTATAATGGAGAAGCGCGCGGCTCACCTATGGAGGTTGCCATGCAAGTCGGAGACATTCTGCGCAAGAGAACTGCCCGTGTCGCGACCGTTCGCATGAACGAGACAGTCGGCGTTGCCGCCCAACTGATGCGGGCCAGCAACATCAGCGCGCTGGTGGTCAAGGATGTCGTCCGGACTGAAGGCAATACCGCGGTAGGCATGTTCACCGAGCGCGACGTGGTTCGCGCGATTGCCGAACACGGCGCGGCCGGCGCCAATCTGAAGGTCTCGCAGTTGATTTCCGTGCAGCAGCTGGTGTCTTGCAGCTCGACCGATACTCTCGAACATGCTCGTCACCTGATGAACAGAAACCACATCCGCCATCTGCCTGTGATCGACGATTACAGTTTGGTTGGCGTCGTCAGCGTCCGCGACATCTCGACCGCGTTCGACGAGGAGAGCCGCGGCCAGGCGCAATCGCTTTCTGCCTGACAAATCCATTCCCCCGCCGAGATCATTGGGCGTGAGCTGTCCCCGTAAAATCCCGCGTTTTTGCATGATCGGGTTGCCCTGATCTCCGTGGCGGCCCGTGGACATTTGCCGGCCGCGACGGCATCCTGCCTCTGAAAATCTAGAAATCAGGGCGTGCGCGGCTCGATCCGCGGCAAGGAGTCAGGGCTCAAAATGATCAAAACGCGGTTCACCGAACTGGTCGGAGTAGAACATCCGATCGTGCAGGGCGGGATGCAATGGGTCGGCCGGGCCGAATTGGTGGCAGCCGTCGCCAATGCCGGCGCGCTCGGCTTTATCACCGCGCTGACCCAGCCGACGCCGGAAGATCTGACCAAGGAGATCGCGCGCTGCCGCGGCATGACCGACAAGCCGTTTGGCGTGAATTTGACCATTCTTCCCTCGATCAAGCCCCCGCCCTATGCCGAATATCGTCGGGCCATCATCGAGAGCGGCATCAAGATCGTCGAGACGGCCGGCAACAAGCCGCAGGAGCACGTCACCGAGTTCAAGAAGTACAATGTCGTGGTCGTGCACAAATGCACCAGCGTCCGCCACGCGCTATCGGCGGAGCGCATGGGAGTCGACGCGATCTCGATCGACGGTTTCGAATGCGCCGGCCATCCCGGCGAGGACGACACCCCCGGCCTTATTCTGATCCCGGCTGCCGCCGACAAGGTGAAAATCCCGATTATCGCTTCCGGTGGGTTCGGCGACGCCCGCGGTCTTGTGGCAGCGCTGGCGCTCGGTGCCGAGGGCGTCAACATGGGCACGCGTTTCATGTGCACCAAGGAGAGCCCGATCCACCAACTGATCAAGGAAAAAATCGTCGCCAATGACGAACGCGAAACCGAATTGATTTTCCGCACCATGCGCAACACCTCGCGCGTCGCCAAGAACGCGATCAGCACCAAGGTGGTGGCCATGGAAAAGGAAGGCGCGACATTCGAGCAGGTTCGAGAACTGGTGGCCGGCGCCCGCGGCAAGATGGTCTATGCCACAGGTGACGCCGACGAAGGCATCTGGTCCGCTGGCCAGGTGCAAGGCCTTATCCATGACATCCCGAGCTGCGCCGAACTGGTGTCGCGCATCATGTACGAGGCGGAATCCATTATTCGAAACCGTCTGGAAGGCATGATGTCCGGCGCCCGTCGTCAAGCCGCAGAATGAGCGGAACTCAGTTTCCGAACCAGCGAGAATGATCCCATGAAGGCCTATGTCTATGGCGCCAACGGCGCTGCAATCGCCGACGTCCCCAAGCCCGCACCGAAGGCGACGCAGGTGCTCGTTCGCGTGCGCGCCTGCGGCCTGAATCGTGCCGACCTTGGCATGACCAAGGGCCACGCGCATGGCAGCGCTGGCGGCGTGGGAACGGTGCTGGGAATGGAATGGGCAGGCGAGATCGCCGAAGTCGGACCGGAGGCCAAGGGCATCAAGGTCGGCGACAAGGTGATGGGATCGGGCGGCGCCGCGTTCGCGGAATATGCGCTGGCCGATCACGGACGCCTGTTTCGCACCCCTTCAAACATGAATTTCGAAGAGGCGGCCACCCTGCCCGTCGCTCTGGCGACCATGCACAATGCGGTGGTCACCAACGGCGCATTGCAACCCGGTCAGTCCGTTTTAATTCAAGGCGCAAGTTCCGGCGTCGGTCTGATGGCGCTGCAAATAGCAAAGCTCAAGGGCGCAAAAACCGTGATCGGATCCTCAACCGACGCGACGCGCCGGGGGCGATTGAAGGAATTCGGCGCTGACCTGGCGGTGGATTCGAGCGATCCCGGCTGGGTCGATCAGGTGCTGCAGGCCACAGGCGGTGAAGGCGTGGACCTGATTGTCGATCAGGTATCCGGTAAGGTCGCGAACCAAAATCTCGCGGCCACCAAGGTCAAGGGCCGCATCGTCAACGTCGGCAGGCTGGGAGGCACGCATGCCGACTTCAATTTCGACCTGCACGCGGCGCGCCGCATCCACTACATTGGCGTCACCTTCCGTACCCGGTCGATCGAGGAAATCCGCGAAATCTTCGCGGAAGTCCGCAAGGACATCTGGCCGGCGGTGGAATCGCGCAAACTGCAATTGCCGATCGACAAAGTATTTGCCTTCGAGGATATCGCCAAAGCCTTCGAACACATGGAAGCCAACCGCCACCTCGGCAAGATTGTGGTGACGCTGTAATTGGCTGTACCTGATCGTCGCGTTTGTGCATGACGAGGGTTGGTACATTGACCTTGGACAGCAACTCGGTCACGTCCAGGTTCCTGGTAACCTCGAAAAAGCGGTAGGCGCATTCAGCGGTGGTCGTGTTGCGTTGGCGCTCGGCAAATCTTCGAAGCTGTTCCGGCGTGCCTCCGGGCATAAATAAGGACGAGAACAGTTGGCGAAACGCTGGAGTGTCGCTGCCCCATCCTGTGCGGATCAGCATCGCCAGAGCCTTTGCCTGTTGAAGCTCGAGCTCATTCTTGGCGCGGCGATACGCGCCGCGCGCGAAGCCACCATAGAGGATGAGATGACTGACGCGTTCCGGGTGCCGCACGGCAAAGGCCACGGATATCGCACATCCTTGCGATAGCGCCAGAAGCGGAAAGCGATCGAGTCCCGCTGCATCGACCACCGTTTCAAGGTCCTTCACCCAGGCATCGAGCGATACTTCTTCGACGTCCCAATCGGAAAGGCCATTGCCACGTGCATCATAGCGCAGCAGCGTGAAATCTTGCGCCAGCGAGGTATAGAGATGGCGGAGGTCCGGGTTTTCCCAATCGAATTCGAGATGGTTCATCCAATTCGCCGTCTTGACCAGCGGTGGTCCGCTGCCCACTGACGCATACGCCAGCCGCACACCATCGGGCGCGCGGCAGTACTCGATTTTCAGTTTCATATCATTCGAGCCGATCCGGCCCGCAGCGGCGCCGTCGAGAGCGTAAGCGTCAACCGGCTTCGAGATGTTTTTCAGTTTTTGGGGGCCAAGCGGCCGGCACGTGAGAGGGAGCTTGCCTTCGATCTGATCGTAGACCTGGCGAGAGATGCATACGCTGCCTGGTTCCGCTAATCCTTCAAGGCGAGCGGCGATGTTGACGCCATCACCCAGCAGATCGTCACCCTCGACCATTACATCGCCTACGTGGACGCCGATACGCAGCCGCATTTTCCTGGCCGCGTCGAGACCGAAGGCCGTTGCCTCGGTTTCTTTCTGAATGGCCACCGCGCAGACGGCGGCCTGAACGGCGCTGGCAAACTCGGCAAGAAAACCGTCGCCCATGATCTTGAACAGCCGGCCTGAATGTCGGGCAACATTCGGCTCGATAATACCGCGCCGTAGCACGCCGAGGCTAGCCAGCGCGCCGGCCTCATCGGCACCCACGAGGCGAGAATAACCGACGACATCGGCGGCAAGAATGGCAGCAAGGCGGCGCGTCGTGCTCATTCCGTGACTCCGAACCTTCGCAGAGCCTAGATCCATCTTGTTGACCCAGATTAGCACAGGGTGAGTTTTTTAGTCGGAACAATTCGCAACAAAGCTCGCCGGAATAACCCACGCTTTAATGTTGCCGGTCAGGCTGCTAAACCCGCGACGATGAGCAACCCCGTTCATAACGTGAAGTCGCGAGTCGCTGCGATCTCGGTATTTGCCAGTGCCGGCATGGCTGCCGCCAAATTCGTGGTCGGCATCGCCATAGGCAGCCTCGCCTTGATCTCGGAGGCGCTGCACAGTTCAATCGATGTGGTTGCCACCGTCATCACCTGGATGGTGGTGCGGGTTTCAGACCTGCCTGCGGACGAGGAACATCATTACGGCCATGGCAAGCTCGAGAGCATTTCCGCGCTCGGCGTGATCGCATTGCTGTATGTTCTGGCCGGCGGCATTCTGGTCGAATCATACAGCCGACTGCGCGAAGGTGTGCCGCCCCCGACCCTCTCGGCCGTCCCTTTCGTCGTTCTACTGGTCGACATCGCGGTGAATTTCTGGCGCGCGCGGGCGTTGGAACGTACGGCGCACGCGACCAAAAGCCAGGCTTTGGCCGCCGACGCACTGCATTTCACATCCGACGTGCTCGGCTCAATAGCGGTGATCTTTGGACTGGGGCTTTCAGGACTGGGATATTGGTGGGGCGATGCCGCGGCCGCGATCGGTGTGGCCATCATGATCGCGCTATTGGGGCTGCGCATGGCGCGCTCCACGGTGGAGACCCTGCTCGATCGCGCTCCCGAAGGCGCCTCCGAGAAAGCAAGAGCCGCAATCAGGTCGGTGCCCGGCGTACTCGATATCGAACGCCTGCGTGTGAGAATGGTCGGGTCGACGCATTTCATCGACGCAGTCGTACAGGTGCCGCGCACCTACCCCATCGACCGCGTCGAGGAGATCAAACGAAAGGCGCAAATGAACGTCGCAAGGGCGCTCGACGATGCCGACCTGACGTTCACGGCCGTGCCGGTTGCGCGCGACAATGAGAGCGTACGCGAACGTATTATGGTGATCGCCCGCAATTCCGGCCTCGCCGTTCACCATGTCACCGTCCACGATCTCGGCGGCAGGCTCACGGTCAGCATCGATCTCGAGGTGGATGGGAATATGGCGCTCACCGCCGCCCACGGCATCGCCCACGAGCTGGAGCGCAACATTCGGGAGGAATTCGGTGAGGACGTTGAGGTCGACACCCACATCGAACCGCTGGAGCCGGAATTGCCGTTTGGCGCCGACGCTGCGCCCGACCGCGTCGAAACCATCAAGGCCGCGCTGTCGCGTTTCGCCGCCGATACCGCGATCCACGACATCCATAGTGTGCGGGTGCGCGATACGGACGCCGGTGAAATCGTGAACTTTCATTGCCGCGCCGCACCGTCGATGAGCGTGATCAAGGTCCACGAAAATGTCGACGAGATCGAGCGCGCACTGCGGCGCGCATTTCCGACAGTGAAGCGCGTCATCAGCCACGCCGAGCCGCCCGACGCCTAGCGCAATCCCAACCGCCCGCGCGTTCCCGGTTCGGACTCAGCTTGCAGGTATTTTTACCGGCGTTTCGGTGGCGCGATTCTCGTTGGACAAGATTTATTTTCATTAACGAATCGTTGACTCTCGACAGCGCGGGAAAACTGGATTCAAATCGCTGTGATTCGGAAAGGGACTGGGGTCCTTCCGGACGGGGTGCAAAGAAGTTTCCAAGGGGGCTAAAGGCATGGCGCGCGCACACGCGGCGAGCGCGTGCGTCCAATCCGATTCGATCAAGGGATTGGCGCAGTCGATCGCGAAACCGGCCTACCTTAGACTATTGATAGCGGAGCCTGCGCTTCGCCGGGCCGTGCCCATCCTGATCATTGCGTTCCTGATCACCATCTGTCTTGGCGCATTCGTGCAGGTGCTCGATCACCACCGGCAAAAACGCGCATCACTCAAGCGCGATCTCGCGGCGCTCGCCGATGTGCTTGCCGAACGCATCGATCGCATCGCATCATCCCGACAAAATCATTCGGCGACATTCGATCGCCTGCAACTTCTGTTGCCCGGCCTCATCCCCTCCTGGGGCGTCGCGCCCGGGCGGCACGTCATTGTTATCGGCGCTGACCAGCGCGTCCTCGCCCGAGTCCCGATCGATGCCGGCCTTGGTGACACCAGCCGCATTCTCGATATCATCAGCGCGGCGCTGCCGCTGACCGCACCGGGCCAGCAGGTTGGCGCGGCCGACATCACCTTGCCGAACGGTAGTAGTGCTCTGGCGGTTCAGCAAATCGTCAAATCGCTACCCGGTCAGGTCATCATCATCCAGGAAAGGGGCGAATCGCTCTGGAGATCGGACGCGGCCTTGTCCGTGACATTGTCGGCAACCACCGGGTTCGTCGTGCTGATCCTGGGCTTTGCTTTCCACTGGCAATCGAGCCGCGCGCGCGAAGGCGACCTCATCAATGACGCCGTGCGGGGCCGTATCGATACCGCGCTCAACCGAGGACGGTGCGGGTTGTGGGATTGGGACCTGTCGCGCGGCAGGATATTCTGGTCGCAATCGATGTTCACGATGCTCGGCCTGGATTCTCGCAGCGATCTCCTGACCTTCGGTGAGCTCAATGCGCTGGTAAAATCCGATGATATCGACCTGTTCGCGATCGCCGATCAACTTGTTTCCTCCAAAATCGATCACATCGACCAGACCTTCCGCATGCAGCACACCGACGGTCATTGGATCTGGCTACGTGTCCGCTGCGAATTGAGCCAGGGTGCCGCCGATTCCGGCCTGCACCTGATCGGCATAGCGGTCGACATCACCGAGCAAAAGAGTCTTGCCGAAAAGACCGTGGAGGCCGACCTGCGACTGCGCGATGCGATCGAGACCATTCCGGAAGCATTCGTGCTGTGGGACGCGGGCGATCGCCTGGTACTCTGCAACTCGCATTTTCAGCGCCTGCATAAGCTGCCGGACTCGGCCGTGACGCCGGGCACCTCCTATGAAACGGTGATCGAGGTCGGCAGCATGCCCGAGGTACGCACTCGGTTGCACGAAACGGGCGTGCATGCGCCGGGCGCGCGCACTTTCGAAGCGCAGCTCGAGGATGGCAGTTGGCTGCATATCAGCGAACGCCGCACCAAAGACGGCGGCTACGTCTCAGTCGGTACTGACATCACGCGCATCAAGGCGCACGAACAGAAGCTCGTCGACAACGACCTTCGACTGCGCGCCACTGTGTTCGATCTGAAACGGTCGCAAGCCGAGCTCGAAAAACAGGCAGTGGAGCTTGCCGACCTCGCCGAAAAATATTCAAGCGAAAAAAATCGCGCCGAGGAAGCCAACCAGACCAAATCGAAGTTTCTTGCCAATATGAGCCACGAGTTGCGCACCCCCCTGAATGCCATCATTGGTTTTTCCGAGATCATGGGAAGCGGCATGTTCGGGACGCTCGGCTCGGAGAAATATCACGAATACTGTCACGACATCCTGACCAGCGGTCACTATTTGCTCGAAGTCATCAATGACATTCTCGACATGTCGAAGATCGAGGCCGGTCGGATGAAACTCGACATGGAGCCGCTTGATCTCTCGAAGACGCTGGCGGAGTCGCTACGCGTGGTCTCCGGACGGGCCGACGACAAGCATCTGGTGCTGGACGCCGACATCGAAGGCACGATTCCGGTGGTGGCGGATCGCCGGGCCATCAAGCAGATCATTGTGAATCTCTTGTCCAACGCGGTCAAATTCACCCCTGAGGGCGGCAAAGTGCTGGTCCGCAGCCGGGTGTTCAGCGATTCGATCATCTTGACGATCGCAGATACCGGGATCGGCATTGCGCCGCAATCGCTGGCGCGGCTCGGCAGACCGTTCGAGCAGGTCGAGAGCCAGCTTACCAAGACCTATCATGGCTCTGGGCTTGGGCTGGCGATTGCACGCTCGCTGGCCAATCTGCATGGCGGATCGATGCGGCTGCGCTCGAAAATCGGCGCCGGCACGGTGGTGTGTGTCTCGCTGCCGCGCGAAGAAGGCAAACGCAAAGCAAAGGTGTCGGCAGCAGCCTGAACCGATCGTTGCTTGAACCTAATTCCCGCTTTCGATGATTTCGGCAAATACCCGCCGAACGTCAGCTTGCGTTTCCTTGACCCGCGCCTCGAGCGAAGAGAAGTCCGGTGCATCGCCAGCTCGCGCCATCACGCGTAGCAGGTCCTCTCCCGAGCTTGCCGGCTTGAATCTTTCGGCAACGCAGAGCCGCAAAATCTGCGTGAGATCGTGATAGAGGTGCGCCGCAGGACGCAGGATTTCGACGGCCGATTGCGGCAGAACGCCAACTCGGGCTGCGTTATCGAGTACGCGCAGCGTGCTCACGTCGAGAATATCGGGCTTATCAGCGGCATGCACGAGCTGCAGGTATTGCGCGATGAAATCGATATCGACCAGGCCGCCCGCGGCATATTTCAGGTCCCACACATCGGCTTCGCCTTTCTCCAGCGCGATGGCACGGCGCATCTCCGCCACGTCATTGGCAATGATGGTGGCATCGCGCGGCCGCATCAGCACCTCGCGAATGACGTTTTCTATTTTGGCCCGGAAGTCCTCCGGTGCTGAAATCACGCGCGCACGGGTCAGCGCCATGTGCTCCCAGGTCCAGGCCTCGCTGTTCTGATATTCGGAGAAGGAAATGACATGCGAAGCGACCGGCCCTGCCCGGCCTGAGGGGCGCAGTCGCATATCGATTGCATACAGCACGCCATAATTCGTGCGCGTCGTAAAAGCGCTGATCAGCCGCTGGGTCAAGCGCGCGAAGTACTGCCCGCCGTGCAGGGATCGGGGCCCATCGGAATCCGGGTGGTCGGGATCGAAGTCGTAGAGCAGGATCAGATCGAGATCGGACGAGGCCGTCATCTCCCGGCTGCCAAGCCTGCCCATCGCAACGATCGCGGTCCGCTGTCCGCTGATCCGGCCGTGCTGGGCCGCGAACCGATCGGTGACCAGGCCATGAACCGTGTGGACAATACCTTCGGCGACGTCCGCGAACGCGATGCTGGCCTGTTGCGCGGAGACCGTACCGGAAAGGATTCGAGTACCGATCAGGAACAGGCTCTCCTGGCCGAACAGCCGTAAGCGATCGAGGAATTCCTCGTATGAATTCGCATCCGCCAGCGTCGCTGCAAGACGCGCTGAGAGCTCGCGCTGGTCTGGCATCGCGCCGAAGAAACGCGGGTCGATCAGCCCATCCATGATCTGCGGCTGCCGCGCCAGCATGTCGGCAAGGCGGGGCGCGGCGCCGAGAACAAGCGCCACCAGTGCGACGAGATCGCGATTCTGACTGAGCAGAGAAATCAGCCGCCCGCCGCGTTGCAGGGCCTGCAAGAACCGGTCAAAAGCAGTCACCGCACTATCGGGCTCTTCAGCGTGTGCCAGGCCGTCGATCAGCGCGGGAACGAATTCGACAAAGGCGTGCCGCGTCGAATGGGACCTGAACACGCGATACTCGCCGAGCATCCACTGCCGTACGGTCTGAGCCACCATCAGCGGCTTCTTGAAGCCGAGGCGCGCGAGATGATCGAGCAGACGCGGGTCGCCCGTGCCGGCGCTGTAATCTATTGGCGGCAGTTTCTCGGTGTCGGTCGGGTCCCCCTCGAACAGCTTGCTATAATGCCCTTGCACGACATTGAGATGGCCAAGCAGATCATTCGCGAACGCCGAGCGGCTCGTGTAACCGAAAAAGCGCGCGAACCGCTCCACAGCCTCGACAGTGTCAGGCAAGGTATGGGTCTGCTCGTCAGCGACCATCTGCAACCGATGCTCGACCCGGCGCAGGAACTCGTAGGCCGCGCTTAACTCATCGCATGCCTCCGATGTGATCCAGTTACTCGACGCCAGCACTTTCAATGCCTCCAGGGTCGGTCGCACACGCAATTCGGAATGCCGGCCGCCGGCAATCAATTGCTGGGTCTGCGCGAAAAATTCGATTTCGCGGATACCACCACGCCCGACCTTGACGTTGTGACCCTCGACCGCGATCTGACTCTGGCGGCGATAGGTCTGCATCTGCCGCTTCATCTCGTGGACATCGGCAAGGGCCGCGAAGTCCAGATGCTTGCGCCAGACGAACGGCGCCAGTTCCGCGAGCAACGCCTCGCCGGCTCTGGTATCACCGGCGCAGGGCCGCGCCTTGATCATGGCCGCGCGTTCCCAGGTACGCCCTTCCCGCTCGTAATAGTGCAGCGCCGACTCGGTCGAAATGGCCACCTGTGTCGAGGACGGATCCGGCCGGAGCCGCAGATCGACCCGAAACACGTAGCCCTCACCAATGCGCTGTTGCAGGAGCCGCGTGAAGGCTTGCGTCACGCGGACGAAAAACGGCTGCGGCTCGATATCCGGCGCGAGCGTCGGTGCGGCCGGATCAAAGAACACGATCAGATCGATATCGCTGGAGTAGTTCAGCTCGCCCGCGCCCATCTTGCCCATCGCAAGCACGACCAGCCCGCTGTCGTCCTCAGGCTTATCGGTATTCGGTGGCAGAAGCCGTCCGCGTGCGGCTTCCTGTCGCAAAACAAAGCGTAGCGCGGCCTGAACCGAGGCGACCGCCAGCTCGGTGAGCGCCGCGGTCACGCCCATGACCGGCCAGACCCCACCGATATCGCACAGCGCGATCAGCAACGCCGCTTCCGATTTCATGCCCCTGAGCAGTTGCATGACGTCGGCTTCGGTGGATGCGGCCGAGACTTCCCTGCAGGTATTTGCGATCAGTTCAGGCAGATGCCGTTCCGGTTCGCAACCGAGCAACCGGAGCGCGCGGGCGCCATCGGCGCGCACGAGATCAAAAAGATAGGGGGAGGATTCCGCGATCCCCAGCAGAATGGCTTTGGCACGAGGAAATCGCGCGATCAGACTATCGAGCGCGGCCGACTGCTCCGGCGCGACATCGCTCAGCCACTCGGCCAGCCGCCGCTCGGAGTTATCCGGAGCGGACACATGCGGGGCCTCCACGAACCGCGCAGCCAGTGCGGCGGGTTTGACATTCGCTTCGGTGTTGCCACGAATTCCCATAGCGAATGTCAATCGGTTGAGTTCATGCAACCTTCTGTGCCACATCCGGCGTTTTGGCCGCAATCCTCTCGGTTACGCCAGTTGCTGCCGGGATCGCCAAGATCGCGGTCAAGCCTGGATGCGCATCAGCGAGCCTGAGCTCGCCGCCATGCAGCGTCGCCACCGCAGATGCCAGGCTTAGCCCAAGGCCGGAGCCGGGCTGGGTGCGGCTCGCCTCCAGCCTCACAAATCTCTCCACCGCATGTTTGCGGTCGGATTCCGGAATCCCGGGCCCGTGATCGGTCACGCTGAGCAGCACCTGATCGCCCTCGCGCCGAGCCTCGATCAATATCTCCCTGCTGTCCATCCCGACAGAAGCGCCAGCACTCAACGGCTGCGCCGAGGGAGCGGGCTTGCCGTACTTGATCGCGTTCTCAACCAGGTTAGCCAGCGCCTGGCTGATCAATTCGCGGTTGCCGTGAAGCGGTGTCGGGACGGTCTCGACGCGCAGCCTCATGCCGTCTTCTTCGGCTAGCGGCTCATAAAGTTCCTGAATGCCGTTGGCGACTTCGGCGGCATCAAAATCATCCATATTGCCGCGCGCCTGACCGGACTCGGCGCGCGCGATCATCAACAGCGCATTGAACGTCCGGATCAGTCCATCGGATTCCTCGATCGTGCGTTCCAGGGCATGGCGGTATTCGACCTCGCTGCCGGCTTTCGCCAGCGCCTCTTCGGCGCGGTTGCGCAAACGCGTCAACGGCGTCTTCAGGTCGTGAGCGATATTGTCGGAAACTTCCTTTAGGCCCGTCATCAGGGCTTCGATCCGCTCCGGCATCGCGTTGAGATTTTCTGCCAGACGATCCAGTTCGTCGCCGCTTCGCCCGACCGGGAGACGCCCGCTCAGATCGCCCGCCATGATGCGCTGAGTAGTGCCTGTTATAGCATCGATACGCCGCAACACCCGCCGCGCCACGAACACCCCACCACCAAGGCCCAGCACCACGACGACCAACAGCGACCATTGAGCCGCTTTGACGACGATGCCGAACAACCGCTTGCGTTCTTCCAGATCGCGCCCGATCAACAGCCGGAAGCCACCCGACAATTCGCTGACGCGTACCAGCGCGCGATGATCCGCGTTGTCCTGCTCGTCGAGCCGCCGGTAGGCCGTCTCCGACCAGCCCGCGGTCGCCATCACGCCGGGCCCAAGCGAGCCGACATTGCCTGCAATCGCCTGTCCGGTTGGCGTGGTCACCAGGTACAGATTGGCCCCGGGCCGCAGCGCTCGATTCTCAATCGTGAAAACCAGGCCGCGCAGGCCGCGCCGCCCGAAGATGTCACCGATCTCGCCGGTTTCCGCGTTCACTGTCGAGGTGATCTGTTCGGTAATCAGCCGGCGCGTATTCCAGGCGAAATAGCCCAGGAGAGACGCGGCAAACAGTGCAAACAGAAACAGATACGCGAGCGTCAACCGAAACGCCGTGGTTCGGATCAGCTTACCGAATGCCGTCACGGATCATATATCCCGCGCCGCGGATGGTATGGAGCAGCGGCCGATCAAAACCTTTATCGATCTTGGAACGCAACCGCGAAATATGCACGTCGATGACATTGGTCTGTGGATCGAAATGATAGTCCCAGACGTTTTCCAGCAGCATGGTTCGCGTCACCACCTGACCAGCGTGCTTCATCAAATATTCCAATAGCCGGAACTCGCGTGGCTGCAAGGTCAATTCTTCCTTGCCGCGCGTCACGCGGTGCGAGAGGCGATCAAGCTCAAGATCGCCGACGCGATAGGTGGTTTCCTCCGCCGGACCACCATGGCGGCGGGACAATACTTCGACCCGCGCCAGCAATTCGGCAAATGAGTAAGGTTTTGGCAGATAGTCATCGCCGCCGGCGCGCAGACCCTTGATACGGTCATCGACCTGTCCCAGGGCCGAGAGGATAAGCACGGGGGTACGGTTGCCCTTCTCACGCAACGCGCCGATCAGGGACAGGCCGTCGCGTTTCGGCAGCATCCGATCGACCACCAGCACGTCATAGTCCCCGCTTTCGGCGAGCGCCAATCCTTCCTCGCCATCGGCAGCGAGGTCGGCGACATAACCGACTTCGCGAAACGCCTTTGCCAAATAGTCGGCGGACTCGCGATCGTCTTCAATAATCAAGAGGCGCATCTGGGGGTCGGTTGCACTCAAGTCGGCCAGCCTTCTTTCACCATGGCGCGGTCGGCATGCTCATGCAAGGCGACTTGCCACCTCTTCGTTAACGAAAAAAGCGGGCGGTGAAGCTGGGGGACCTCACCGCCCTTTAACCTTCCGACGGAGGGGGGCGTATTCCACCGGAAGGCAGGTGCTGGGAGCGGGCTCTCGACCCGCCCCCCGGAAAGAGCCGTCGGCGGGGGCGACATTGCCGGCGACACCCTCCATCTCCTTGATCATCATCCGACCAGATTTGATCGAATTATGATCGCATTGCTTTGCTTGAGCATCATTGCCGGTTCCTGTCGTTCCGGATCATGGCGGATGCTCAGCCCTTTGCCAGCGGCACCGCGACGAAGCGCGACGACCCACCGCTTTTGACACGCATGAGAACCGTGTTCTTGTTGTCGGTGCGCGCCGCGTTGATGGCTTCGCGCACGTCACCGGGGCTGGTGACGCTCTTTCCCGCGACCTCGAGAATCACGTCGCCTTCCTTGAAGCCACGTTCGGCGGCCGCGCTCTTCGGATCGACCTCGGTTACGACGACCCCATCCTTGCCGGCCCCAGCAACGGTGTTGGCGGGTGCGAGCGTCAGACCGAGCTTCGGCACGTCGGTACCCCGGTTCAAACCGCCCTTGTCGCTATTGTCAGTGTCGGCCTTCGCTTCCACCGAATTCGGTAGCTGTCCGAGGGTGATATTAACGGTCTTGTCCTGCCCCTTGTGCAGCACATTGAGCTTCACCGCGGCTCCCGGGGCGAACCCGCCGATCGTGCGCGCGAGTTCGCGGGCATCCTTGACCGACTCGCCATTTACAGACGTGATCACATCGCCGGATTCGATGCCGGCCTTGGCGGCCGGACCGTTGGCCTGCGGTTCCGCAACCAGCGCCCCTTCCGCCTTCTTCAGTCCGAGGCTCTCCGCGATTTCAGGCGTGACCGGTTGAATTTGGACACCGATCCAGCCGCGGCTGACGGTGCCCTTGTCCTTGAGTTGGGCGATCACGTTCTTCACGGTCGATGCCGGGATGGAAAATGCAATGCCGACGCTGCCGCCGGAGGGTGAATAGATCGCGGTGTTGACGCCCATCACCTCACCATCGGCATTGAACGCGGGACCACCGGAGTTGCCCTTGTTCACCGGCGCGTCGATCTGGATGAAGTCGTCGTATGGGCCGTTGCCGATATCTCGGCCTCTGGCGGATACAATGCCGGCGGTCACGGTCCCACCTAGGCCGAAGGGGTTGCCAACAGCAAGCACCCAGTCTCCGATCCGTGGATTTCCGTCCGAAAGCTTGGCAAACGAGAAGTTCGAGCCGCCCTCGACCTTTATCAAAGCCAAGTCAGTGCGCGCGTCGCTCCCGATCACCTTTGCCTTGAAGATCCTGCCATCGTCGGTCGTCACTTCAACCTTGTCCGCGCCGTCGACTACGTGATTGTTGGTGACTGCGTAACCGTCGGCGGAAATAAAGAAGCCGGAACCTTGCCCGGTGACGACGCCACGCCCACGCGGCATGCCACGCAAGCCCGGGGGCAACCCATCCTGTCCACCAAAGCGGCGGAAGAAACGTTCCATCGGCGAACCCGGCTGGAACGGCGAGTCATCGCTGTTCCCGCTCTCGTCTTTCGCAACCTTCTCGTTAATGTTCACTTTCACCGAAATCACCGACGGCTTCACGCGTTCGACGATATCGGCGAAGCCGACCGGCTTTTGCACCTTGCTGACTTCGTTGTTGACCTGTGCATGCGCCGGGCTGCTGAAAGCGACCGGATCGGTGGACGGGCCAAAGCCGTAAGCGGCGACGCCCAGACCGGCAGCCACGGAGGCCATCAGCGCGAACTTGCGCGCGGACAACACGGAATTTCGGACAGCTTCAAACAAAGGGCGGGAAAGATCGGTAGGACGGTCGTTCATGCAAGATCTCCAGAGCCAGAATCGGTGATGTGCCAGGCACATTTACAATGGTGAAGATGGTGATTTGCGCCTTACGGCGCGCTGGCGGCGGAATTAAAGTTTTGTAATGAAGGCGCCGATGCCGCCTGGCTGCGTCGGGGCGTTTTGTCCGATGTAAGCGCCCGGGGCGCCTACTTTTGTCCGGCGCGCGAAGGCTTACGCTCTCCGGTGAGCGCATTTTCGGCTGCGCGGCTCATCAATGATGAGTAATCGTGACCGAACAGGATGTCACAGAACCGGATTGCCGCCGCAACCTGCATCTGCCGGTATGCCCGCGTCTTCGCCTCTCCGGCGCGTAGAGATTGGACCAGCGCCTCGGTCGCCTGCTCAACATAGTGCTGCAGGTCCGAATAGGTGCGCAACGTGACCTCGTTGATCGCGAGTTCGCTGGCATAGGTGCGGCACACCGCGACAAAGTCGATCAATGCGGCGGCTTCGTCCACCTCGGTAGGATCGACCCTGGCGCCCGCCGGAATATCCTTGTCGGGGCGCTGACGCAGAATACGCCGGACTCGGCCAGGCACGCTTTCGATTTCCGATTGCACCGCGTTGGAAATATCCGCCCGGATCGATGTCAGTTGCTTGCCCCACACCGAGTCGTGGCGGAGATCGAGTTCGGTCCGCAACCCACGCGCCCCCTCATGAAGGGATTTGAGCTGTTCGCCAACATTTTCGAAATAACCGCGTTTGATGTCCAGTCGCAGGTTTGCCGCCAGGCAGGACAGATCATGCAGTGCAATGGTAACGGCAATTCCGTACGGGGTCGCGCCAACACGGATTTCATCGTCGGAGCCAGCGATCTTTGTCGCGATGCGGATGATCTGCCAGGGAGCGGTCAGCCGTTGGATGATTAGGGATAACGCGAACGGGAGCATTTGCGTGGTTTGCAATGATGCCGCGGTGAGCGCCGCGCTGACCGAGGCAATCTGCGCATCGCCGAAAACCCGCAAATGACTGGGGACCTTTCCCTTAAACGAGTCCAAGGCTTCGCGGGCCAGCAAGACTGAGCCAATCGACAGGACATCCTCGACCACGTTGGCAGAGCCAATGCGGGAAAGCGCGCGCTGCTTGTCGCCCGTGGCCGATGGCGCGGCGATCTTGATCATGACATCCGCTGCGGCGAGCTGGAATTTCCGGACCGTCGTCTCGAGTTCGGATGTGCTTCCAGCTTGCCGCATTCGCGCCAGCGCCGCGTCGAATTCGCGCGCCTCGTCGGGGACTCCATCGCGGTTCAGCCATTGCCAAACCGGGAGCAGCGATGAGCGGCGGATCTGACCTGGCCGTACCGGTCCATTTCCTTCTTGCAGAAACGGTTCGAGCGGTCGGAACAATAACCGCGCCGGATCTTCGATGCGCGGTTGCGCCTCTTGGGCGGTTCCGCGAACGACGTTGCGCAACTGTTCCAAGACCAAGCTGGCGATCGCGGTTT
This sequence comes from Alphaproteobacteria bacterium, assembly GCA_005884855.1. Lineage (GTDB taxonomy): Bacteria > Pseudomonadota > Alphaproteobacteria > Rhizobiales > Xanthobacteraceae > Bradyrhizobium. Next base: position 19,716 of record VAZS01000220.1, read on the forward strand.
CTTCGCCGCGTTCGATGGCGCGCTCGAACTCCCGCATCAGCAGCGCCTGCGATTGCGGCGGAAGCTGCCCGAGATAATCCCTCAGCCGCTCGATGGATGTCTGACTCATGCGCCGGGTGTAAAGTGCCGTGTCGGAGGACGGCAAAACCGTCCGACGGTTTCATGGTTATAGTCGCGGCGTTAAGAAGTCCTTTAGGAAGGAGGCGGAACAGGCCGGTCCGGGCCACGCGGTCGGCACCAAACCCGGGAATTCACACGCCGGGCAGCGCAAGTTCGGCGCGTAAACCTCCGATTGGCGCGCTGCCCAGGGTGAGGCTGCCACCGTAGAGGGCGGCGAGATCGATCACGATCGACAGCCCCAGCCCCGAACCAGGCTTGGATTCGTCCAGCCGCTGGCCACGCCGCGACACCTGCGCACGCTCGGCCGGCGACAGGCCGCGCCCGTCGTCATCGACGATGATCCGCAGCATGGTGCCCGCGCCCGGCTCGCCGGGCTGCTCGGCCAGAACCTCCACGAACACCTGCGACTCCGCCCACTTACAGGCGTTGTCCACGAGGTTGCCGGCCATTTCCTCCAAGTCCTGGCGCTCACCGCGAAACTTCGCCTTCGGGTCGGCTTCGACGCTTATGGCTATGCCACGGCCGCGGTGAATCTTCTCCATCGTGCGACGTAGCGCCTCGATTGCAGGCGCGACTTCGGTCACCGTTCCGATGATCGTTAGTCGCGCAGCGATCCGTGCACGCTCCAGATGATGCGCGACCTGGTCGCGCATCACGTCAGCCTGCTCGAGAACTTTCGCCGCGAACGGGTCGGGGGCATGCGCCGAAGCCTCGTTGAGAATGACCGACAGCGGCGTCTTGATCGCATGCGCAAGATTGCCCACATGCGTCCGGGCGCGCTCGACGATTTCGCGGTTGGCGTCGATCAGCGCGTTGGTCTCGCGCGCCAGCGGCGCGATCTCAACCGGAAATTCGCCTTCAAGCCGCTCGGCCCGCCCGGAGCGGATGTCGGCGATCGATTCTGAAATGCGTTTGAGCGGTGCAAGTCCGAAGCGGACCTGGAAAATCGTTGTCAGTACCAGTACGATCGAGAGCGCAGCAAAGGTGCCGCCCAGGTAGTAATCGAAGGTGCGCGTTTCGTCATAAATTTCGGTCGCATCACCGGCCACGCTGACCAGAAACTTGCCGTCAGCGCCGAGATCAACCGGCCGCTCCACCACCCGAAGGCTCTGGCCTTCGGGACCATCGACGTAACCGAGACGAATACCGGCGGTCGTCAAGTCGGCGCCGCGATCCTCGAGCTTGGGCAACTTCTTGTCCCAGAGCGAACGTGAGGCGCGCAGTTCGGCCTTTTCGGAGTCGACGCGGGCGATCTGCCAATACCATCCGGACAAAGGCAGCTCAAACAGCGGCTCGCCCAGCGACTGGAACTGATGGTCAGGCGGCTCGTCGGGGGTTGCGACTTCCGCGATCAGGGTTCGAAGATAGAGGTTGAGGCGGCGGTCGAAGGCACGTTCGGCGGCGGCGCGGTATACAGAGGACAACACGATTCCGGTGATGAGCAGGATCACCACCACCCAGCCGGTCGCGGACAGAAAGAGCCGGGTAGCAAGAGAGCTGGCGCGCATCAGATCGTGATCCTAAAAAGCACGTCCCCGGGCGAACGCCCGATGTCATCGGACGCGGTCAGCGGACAAGATCATGATCGCACAAGAGAGCAAGACTGCTGCCGGATCAACAGCCTTGATCAGCTACCGGCGGGCGGCGGGGTCAGCAAATAACCAAGGCCCCGCACCGTCTGGATGATGTCGACCTCGAGCTTCTTGCGAATGCGGCCAACAAACACTTCGATGGTGTTGGAGTCTCGGTCGAAATCCTGGTCGTACAGATGCTCGACCAGCTCAGTGCGCGAGACCACGCGACCGGTGTGGTGCATCAGATAGGCCAGCAACCGGTACTCGTGCGAGGTCATCTTGATCGGATTGCCCGCCACGCTGACCCGGCCGGTGCGAGTATCCAGCGAGACCGGGCCGCAGGTCAGCTCAGACTGTGCGTGGCCGGTGGAGCGGCGCAGCAAGGCCCGCATCCGTGCCAGGATTTCCTCAAGATGAAAGGGCTTGGCGACGTAGTCATCAGCGCCGGCATCGAAACCCTGCACCTTGTCGCTCCAGCGGTCCCGGGCGGTGAGGATCAGCACGGGCATGCTGCGGCCATTGCGTCGCCACGCCTCCAGCACCGAAATTCCGTCCATCTTCGGCAGGCCGATGTCGAGCACGACCGCATCGTAGGGCTCGCTGTCACCTAGAAAATGTCCTTCTTCGCCGTCGAAGGCGCGGTCGACCACATAACCGGCGTCCGTTAGCGCCGTCGTCAATTGACGATTGAGATCCGGATCGTCTTCAACAACGAGCAGGCGCACCCCTTACCCTCCCCTGTGAACTGCATGACGTGCTCACTTGAGCCTTGCCGGCGTGAACGGACTATGAACAGCAAAGCAGTGCCGTGTTACTTTTTGTTCATATCGGCTTGGCCGGCTTTCGTCACATGAGCTGGCCATTGGTCTAAACCCCTAACATGCCGAATCGGAAGTCCCAACGGCCGGTCGCGGCTAATGTCCCGCGGGCGGTCCCCTGACAACAATAAAATCCACAGGGCCGCCCGCTCTTTCATCGTCGAAAATCCCGACCATCAACCGACCGGTTTTCCAGGCCAGCGTATCGAGGTTGGTACGGCCTTCGTAAAGCAGCGGTCCATCGGGGAAGTTGTCATGACCATGGACCACGTGGAGTTTGCCGAACCCGTGCGAAAATCCGTCGGGATAGCGCTTGCACAGCAGGGTCGTTTCGCTCTGCCGCTCCAGGGGAATTTCGGGATCGACGCCGGCATGGACGTAGACGCGCTGCTCGTCGACATAGATCAGCCGCAGCCGGTCGAGCCAGGCGATATGAGTTTGCGGCACGTCGGCTGGGTTGCCACCGTAGGAAGCCAAGGTAGCGTCACCGCCCTCCTCGATCCAGGAACCCATTTTCGCTCCATCCCGCAATGCCTCGACCATCATGACATCGTGGTTGCCCTTTAGCGTGACCAACCTCCAGCCGGGAGCGACGCCTGCCAGCAGCCGATCAATCACGGCTTTACTGTCGGGACCTTTATCGACGTAATCACCTATCGTGACAATGACGCCGGCCTCGCTTGGCGAACGCGCGACTATGCTTGCAAGAGCATCGCTCAGCAAATCGTAGCGTCCGTGAATGTCAGGGATGACGTAGGTCAGGCTCATAGGGCTGCTGCGTTGGGGGTGCTGCGTCGGGGCTGCTGCATTGCTGCGGTGAGAGGGTTAGCCCAACCTGACCCCGCGATTATTCCATGCGCCGAGGCACGCTCACGCTGCGTCTTTCTTGCATCCATCTAGGTCCGGAAGAACACGAACCAGACCACCCCGAGGATCAGCATAGCGAGCCCGACCGAGACTGTGAGGAGAGCGAGCACCGACGGGCCGGGTTCAGCCTGGCGTGCTTCGGTCGGGGTTTCGACGATCTGCCGATCCTGTCTCGTTACCATAGGGCCCTCGCTCCTTTGGGAAAGACGCGCGGAACACTCGCCGGTCCTTGCAGCGTCGCCTCCGACCCAACGCACCATCCTGGGCGATGTTCCGGCTTTGGGAAGCCTGCGGCTGCGGGCGCGTCCCAACAGAGCCGGATCGGAGAATACGTGCCCCCGCTACCAATTAACCGGATCACGAGATTCCTCGCCCGGCTCGCTTTGAAAGCCGATGTGCAGATGCTATCTAATTGGTTGTCTGTTGCGTTTCGGAGTATCCCATGGCCCCCCGCGCCAACTGGAAAGGCTTCCTGCGCCTTTCGCTCGTGACCTGTCCGGTTGCCCTCTATCCGGCGACATCGGATACCGAAAAGGTCAGCTTCAACCAGATCAACCGGAAGACCGGGCATCGCATCAAATATGCCAAGGTCGACGCCGACACTGGCGACGAGGTCGCTAACGAAGACATCGTCAAGGGCTACAAGGTCGACACCGACACTTATATCGAGGTGTCAAAGGACGAACTGGAAGACATTGCGCTGGAGTCGACGCACACCATCGAGATCGATGAATTCGTACCCAAGGCCGACATCGACAGTCGTTATCTGATCCGCCCCTATTATCTCGTGCCCGACGGCAAGGTCGGTCATGACGCCTTCGCGGTTGTCCGTGAAACCATCCGCAGCATGAACAAGGTTGCGATCGGACGCGTGGTGCTGACCAACCGCGAGCACATCATCGCGCTGGAGCCGCTCGGCAAGGGCCTGATGGGAACTTTGCTGCGTTATCCCTATGAGGTGCGTAGCGAGAAGGATTATTTCGAAGATATCCAGGACGTGAAGATCACCAAGGATATGCTGGAATTGGCCAGGCACATCGTCGAAAAGAAATCCGGCACGTTCGAGCCCGAACGGTTCGAGGATCACTACGAATCGGCGCTGATCGATCTCATCAACAAGAAGCGCAGCGGCGTGCGCCTACCGGCGAAAGCGGCGCCGAAAACCGGCGGCAACGTCATCAACCTCATGGATGCGCTAAAGCGTAGCCTCGCGACCGAGCAGCAGGCCCCTGCTTCGACCAAGGCAAAAGGCAAGAAGTCGCGCAAAGCCGCCGCGGGGCAGCGCGAGATGCTGCTGCCGATTGGCGGCAAGCGAGCAAAGGAAGAACCGAAAAAAGCCGAGAAGCCGGCCCGCGCGCCCGCGCGATCGAGAAAGGCCGGATAGTGCAACCGCCCGCGCGACGGCGCGCCAACATCGTCGCGCGAGAAACTGCGGCTTCACGATCAGCCCAACGCCCGGCCTGACATGCCGTGGTCGGCGCGGTTCGATCCGCCTATTGCGCTTCGCGACGGCTGCAAGCTCATCACGCTGCAACAAGCCGCGGACTACATCATCAAACTGCCGCACGACCAGCAGGAACAAGAGTGCTGGCAGATCGCGGTCGAAAACCTGCTCAACGCCGCAGAGATGGGCGGCGGTTGGCTGATGTTCGCACGGATCGGGGTAATGCGGGCGCTGAACGCGCATTCCATAGCGGCTATTTCAGCGACGAACTCACCGACGTAAACTTCGAATTGAGCGTGCTGCCGACCCCATTCACGGCGGTGATAATCACCATGCCGATGCCGGCGGCGATCAAGCAATATTCGATGGCGGTCGCGCCTGACTCATCGGCAAGAAATCTTGAAAGCAGTTGCCGCATTCAAAAACTCCCGTTGATGATTACCGCGGGACTTCTCAGGGCCCGACCTGAGGTGCGGAATTTAGATCGCATTGGTTTCGGGGGTGTTGACAAAAACGCTCAACGATCGGTTAAGCAGAGGGTCGCGTTTTCCGGGCAAATTTGAATCGAGGAGCAGGACCGCGCCGCAACCTCAGGGTCGTGATGGTCTCGCCTTCGCGTCGAACGCGCGGAAAAAATTGATGCTGGGAAGCCAATATAGGCGAGCGGCAATGGCCAGGATGCATAACAGAACTTCCCAGACGGTGGCCAGGCAAGCTTTACGGTGCGACGAATTCCTGTTCCAACTCCCGCATGGGCCGAGCGCAATAACGGCCGGTGCTGTGGGGAGGGATCTGCATGAAACTAGGCACCGCAATCGCGGAAATCATGAAGCGCGAGGGAATAGAGATTCTCTGCGGTTATCCCGTCAATCACCTCATTGAGCACGCGGCCAATGCTAACATTCGCCCGGTGATGGTTCGACAGGAGCGCATCGGACTGCACATGGCCGACGCGATCTCCAGGGTCACCTCGGGGCGCACCATCGGTGCGTTCTGCATGCAGCACGGCCCCGGCGCGGAAAACGCCATGGGCGGCGTGGCGCAATGCTACGGGGAGTCGGTACCCGTTCTGGTGCTGCCGATGGGATATGCGCGCAGGCTTTCTAACATCGATCCCAATTTCAATTCGAGCCAGGCGATGCGCGCTTTTGCCAAATCCGCGGAGCCGATCAACATCGCCGCGGAAGTCGGCAACATCTTCCGACGCGCTTTTACCAAGCTGAAAAACGGTCGCGGTGGCCCGGTGATCGTGGAAATCCCGGCAGACATGTGGAACGAGGAAGTTCCGGAGCCTTTGAATTATACGCCGGTGCTGCGCACCCGCTATGGCGCCGACCCGGTGCATATCAATGAGGCGGCGGCGCTATTGGTCGCGGCCAAGCGGCCGGTGATTTATGCCGGTCAGGGCGTGCACTACGCGCAAGCCTGGCCGCAGCTGAAGCGACTAGCCGAACGGCTCGCGATTCCCGTCACCACAAGCCTTGGCGGCAAGTCGTCATTCCCGGAGACGCATCCGCTTTCGCTGGGCTCCGGCGGGCTCGCAGTGCCCCGCGCAGTGCCCAAATTCCTCAGTGAGGCCGATGTGATTTTCGGCATTGGCTGCTCTTTCACGGAGACGTCCTTCGGCATCGGCATGCCCAAAGGCAAGACCATCATCCATTCGACGCTCGATCCCGCCCATCTCAACAAGGATGTCGAAGCCAAGATCGGCCTTGTCGGCGATGCCGGGCTGGTGCTCGATGCGTTGCTCGAGCAGATCTGCAAGACTGTCAGATCGGACCGCGATGCCAGCGCGGTCGCGGCCGAGATTGCCGCCTCTCACAAGGAGTGGCTGGCGAAATGGATGCCGAAGCTGACCAGCAACGACGCGCCGCTTAATCCTTATCGCGTACTTTGGGATTTGCAACACACGGTCGACATCAACAACGCCATCATCACGCACGATGCCGGCAGTCCGCGCGATCAGCTCTCGCCTTTCTGGAGGTCGACCGAGCCGCTGTCCTATCTCGGCTGGGGCAAGACCACGCAGCTCGGCTACGGGCTGGGGCTTGCGATGGGCGCCAAGCTGGCAAAACCGGACAAGCTTTGCATCAATGTGTGGGGGGATGCCGCGATCGGCTTCACCGGCATGGATTTCGAGACCGCCGTGCGCGAGCGCATTCCGATCATGTCGATTCTCCTGAACAATTTCAGCATGGCGATCGAGCTTAAGGTCATGCCGATTTCGACCGAGAAATATCGCTCGACCGATATATCCGGCGACTACGCCGCCATGGCGCGCGCGTTTGGCGGGTATGGCGAGCGGGTGACAAGACCCGAAGATATTATCCCGGCGATCAGGCGCGGCATCGAGAAGACGAAACAAGGAACTCCCGTACTGCTCGAGTTCATTACCTCAAAAGAGACGGAAGTTTCGAGGCCGGGGACCTGATGCGAGCCGCGTTAGCGGTTACGGACCATCCTCTGCATTAACGTCGGCCGCTAAATTTGGCGGGATGGTGCTGGCCGAGATGCGCCCAAGGTGGAATAATCGCCCCTGTTTTCGTGGGTTACCGGCCAGCGTTGAACGGCTGGCCGGGGCGTAGATGATTTTAGAGGTGTCCGGCTTCGCCCGGAAATGGATTGAAGTGAAATGGCCGCGCTTTCTGCGGACGTATTAGCCGATCTTGAGCGGGAGAACGCCCGTCTTTCGGCGGAGTTGAGGGCGCTGCGGGATCGTCAGGCCGGCAGCGCCGAAATCCTGCACACCATCGCGAGCGCTCCGGGGGACGCTGCACGGTCATTGCAACACATCGCCGAAACCAGTGCCCGCCTGTTCGGTGCTCCCAGCGTTTCGATTCAACTCGCCCACGACGGCGAATGGGGCGAAGCGTATCGCTTTGGCGACAGCGCACGATCTATCAGGTCGGCCATTCCGCTCGCGGAAATTCGAGTCGGAGGCCGGAACATGCCCGGCACAGTAATTTCTGAGAACCGGCAGATTCACATTCCCGACCTCGATCATCTCGATCCTTCACTTGCCGATTTTCCGGGCCTGCCGCATGCCCGCGCGGCGGGTACCCGCACGATGTGTGGCACCCCGCTAAGGCGCGGACAAAAAGCCATTGGCGTCCTTATCGTATACCGTGATCAGTTACTGCCATTTACCCGGGAAGAGCTGGGTCTGCAGCAGAGTTTCGCAGACCAGGCCGTTATCGCCATCGAGAACGCGCGCCTCTTCAACGAGACCCAGGAAGCGCTGGAGCGGCAAACGGCAAGCGCCGACATTCTGAGAGTTATTGCCAGTTCGCCCTCGGACGCGCAGCCCGTGTTTGAGGCCATTGCGACCACTTCTAACAGGCTGATCGGCGGCGTCGTGACCGCGGTGTTCCGTTTCGTCGATGGCGTCACCCATTTGGCTGCGTTCACACCGACGACGCCGATTGCGGACGAAGTCCTGAGCGCGTCATTCCCGCGGCCTGTCGGCGAATTTTCGCCCCTTGAATGGGTGCGTAATGGCGAGGCAGCGCAAGTCGCGGATACAGAAAACTCGCCGGAGGTGCGGGATATCGCGCGGGCGCGCGGCTACCGCAGCCTATTGCTCTCTCCCCTGATGAGTAAGGAAAAACCCATCGGCGTCATTAGTGTCACGCGGGCGAAGCCCGGAACATTCGCCGATCATGACGTCCAACTGCTCAAGACCTTCGCCGACCAGGCGGTGATCGCCATCGAGAATGTGCGGCTCTTCAACGAGACACAGGAGGCGCTGGAGCGGCAAACAGCGACGGCCGACATTCTGAAGGTTATCGCCAGTTCGCCCACGGATGTGCAGCCGGTGTTCGACGTAATTGTCGAGCGCGCCGTGCGGTTGTGCGGTGCGCGGATGGGTCGTGTGTATCGATTTGGCGGGGACGTCATTCAGATGGTTGCGGGGCACGGCCTGAGCGTGCCGGGCCGCGACAAAGTCCAGCAAGTTTTCCCAAGGGCTGCAAACGACGACACTATCGTGGGACAGGTCATGCTCTCGCGGCGGCCGTACATCCTCGCCGATATCAGGGATGAGCCGTCCGTTCCGGCACTGTCGCGCCAAATGATCGAGGCTCTGGGGACGCGCAGTCAGGTGACTATGCCGATGTTGCTGGCCGGGGAACCGATCGGTGCGATCACGGTCGGTTGGGCCGAGCCGCGCGCGTACAAAGATCAACAGATCACGCTGCTTCAGACTTTCGCAGACCAGGCGGTGATCGCCATCGAGAATGTGCGGCTCTTCAACGACACCAGGGAAGCGCTGGAACGGCAGACTGCAACCGCCGATATCCTGAATGTCATTGCCAGTTCGCCATCGGACGTTCAGCCGGTATTCAAGGCTATCGCAACCAGCGCCAACAAGCTGATCGGCGGCTACTCGACCGCAGTGCTGCGCTTTGTCGGCGACGAAGTTCACGTCGCGGCGTTCACGCCTACAAATCCGACCGCCGATGACGCCTTGAAGACGTCCTTCCCCAGGCCGCTTGCGGATTTTCCAGCCTTTATCTTGGTTCGCGATGGCCAGACCGTGGAATTCACAGATACCGAATCAGAAGATGTGCCTCCTTCGCAGACCAGGCAGTGATCGCGATCGAGAACGTGCGGTTGTTCGACGAGGTGCAGGAGCGCACGCGCGAGTTGCAGGAATCGCTGGAATACCAGACTGCCACGGCCGATGTGCTGAACGTGATCAGCCGTTCCACGACCAATGTGCAGGCGGCCTTTGATGCGATTGCCATGAGCGCTGCACGGCTGTTCGCGCCATGTGAAACCACGCTCTCCACAGTACACGATGGCCAGCTTTACTGGAGAGCAACTGCTTCGCTCGGTCGCCCGGTCGAAGCGATCGAGCGAGTGAGGTCGATTTATCCCATTCCGTTTGATCCTGAGAACAGCCCGTCGTCTCGGGCAATCCAGGAACGGAGAATTATTGAAATTGCAGACGCTATGTCTCTGGACACGCCCGACCGCACTCGCCGGGCGCAACGCGCTGGTGAATTCCGCTCCATCACCTTCGTGCCTTTGGTGCGGGACGGAATCGGCATCGGAACGATCATCCTCACTCATCCTGAAGCCGGCTTCAAGCTCTCACCAAAGCAACTAGCGCTGGTCCAGACCTTCGCCGACCAGGCCGTCATTGCCATCGAGAATGCGCGATTGTTCGATGAGCTCCAGGAAAGAACCAAAGAGCTGTCGCGATCGCTCGACGACCTCCGGACCGCGCAGGATCGCCTAGTGCAAACCGAAAAGCTGGCTTCGCTCGGCCAGCTCACGGCCGGGATTGCGCACGAGATCAAGAACCCGCTTAATTTCGTCAATAACTTCTCAGCCATGTCGGCGGAGCTGACGGGCGAGTTAAACGAGGCGCTGAAGTCAGCGTCGCTCAGCAGCAAGCTTCGGCAAGAAGTCGACGAATTGACGCGCATGTTGAAGGACAATCTCGAAAAAGTTGTGCAGCACGGCAAGCGCGCCGACTCCATCGTCAAGAACATGCTGCTGCACTCCCGGCAGGGTTCCGGCGAGCATCGGCCGGCGGACATTAATGCGCTGCTGGATGAGAGCCTTAATCTCGCCTATCACGGCGCGCGGGCCGAGAAGCCGCAATTCCACGTGACCCTGCGGCGGGAGTTCGATCAGGCGGCCGGTACGCTCGAACTCTTTCCTCAGGAGATCACCCGCGTATTCCTGAACTTGATCTCGAACGGGTTCTACGCACTCAACAAGCGCAAGACGGATAATGGCGAGCTACCATTCGACCCAGTGCTCAGCGCAGCCACGAGAAATCTCGGCGACAGCGTAGAAATCCGTATTCGCGATAATGGCACGGGCATCCCGCCCGACGTGAAGGAAAAGATGTTCGATCCATTCTTCACGACCAAGCCCGCGGGTGAAGGGACCGGGCTTGGTCTGTCTATGAGCCACGACATCATCGTGAAACAACACGGTGGCAGGATAGATGTCGAGACGGAGGCCGGACAATTCACCGAATTCAGGATCGTCCTGCCGCGAACACGCGGTCTTTCGCAAACGTGAGCGCTTTGATCTTCCATCGTGGATGACGAACAGGAATTTCGGGGGGCCGGCACGAAATCACGGCTTAAAAAACGCGGGGTCGTTCAACGCCTTGATCATGGTATCGACCATGTCGGCCGCGCCGTGGTCCTCACGCTCCTCCAGAAGCTCCCACATCTTGCGCAGGTTGGCGCGCATTGGCGCCTTCAGTGAGGGATCGCGTTCGATCAGGGTTCGTGAAATGCAGAATGCAATGCCTTCGCTGCCCATTCTGGTTTGTTCGATTGAAGGTTTGCTCATGGCCGCCTCCGACGTGACTGGGTGATTGCTGCTGCCGCGCTGTTAGATCAAATCGCAGCGGATAGATAGCCAGCGGAGACAGCGAGATCCTGCCCCTACTCCGCTGCCATCTGCACCGGCGTCGGCGGGCCAGCAAGCGGCTTCTCTTCCATCCGGGCCACGCATAGCGCCGCGCAAATGAGCAGCGCTGCCGCCGCTGCGAATACGTAGCGGAACGCCGCGATCATGTCGTCGGCCGGAATAGAGGTTACGGGTCCGCGATGCTCTCCGCTCAGGGAAATGTCGGCGCCGAGCGCCATCAGGAGGATGGCGGTGAACGCGGCCACGGTGAATGAGG
>VAZS01000178.1 GCA_005884855.1 Alphaproteobacteria bacterium
CGCTCCCTTGATAGAACCTTAAGCACTCCGCCGACGGCGAGAAATGCTGCACGATCCGGCCCCTGACAAACGGCCGTTGGAGGCACTTTAGAGGCGCCGGGGCCAGATCGCTAGAACGTCGAAATCCAGCCTCTCAAATCATAATTCTCAGCCAGTCGCAATGCAGTAGTAGGGCATGGCTCGTAGCGTCGCCGGCTGATCTGCCGATCGCACATTTTCCCGTGAAATCAGGCAATAGCGCAGCTTTCGCAGCCCGGAGCGCTTGACAGTCGGAACGCCGGATGTAGGCACAGGCGAGGTGCGCCACGGCAACCTGATTCGTTTGCTTGCGAAGCCGCCCGTTCCGGCGCAATGAGCGCTTGGGGCCGCCTTCAAGGCGCCGTCATTGGGTATCAGTCCCGGTCTGACCGACGCCTCCAGGAAATATCAAGGGATCGACCCGGATGGGGCCTGCGAAACATAGGGTGACAAGCGGCGCAGCGCGCGGGAATCAGCCTAGCCGCCTGCTCGGCGCAAGGTTCGCCGTCACAGGCTTCGCGGCCATTGGCCTGCCCCTCTTAACTGTTGTGGCCCTGAGTGCTGCATTGTTGTTTGGGCTGACCGGCGCGGCCAGCGCGCAAGGCGCGGTGCGGTCGGTCCATGGCGACTGGCAGATCCGCTGCGACACCCCGCCGGGCGCGCAAGCCGAGCAATGCGCCCTGATCCAGAGCGTGGTGGCGGAAGACCGCTCCAATGCGGGCCTTACCGTCATCGTGCTGAAAACCGCCGATCAGAAAAGCAAGCTGATGCGGGTGGTGGCGCCGTTAGGCGTGTTGCTGCCCTCGGGACTCGGCCTGAAGCTCGATAATGTCGATGTCGGCCGCGCCGGTTTCGTGCGCTGCCTGCCCAACGGCTGTGTTGCCGAGGTCGTGATGGACGACAAGCTGCTCGGCCAATTGCGCACCGCGAAGACCGCGACCTTTATCATCTTCGAGACCCCGGAAGAGGGCATCGGCTTCCCGCTCAGTTTGAACGGGCTCGGCGAGGGCTATGACAAGTTGCCGTGAGGCAAGAGGGCGTGCCGGCCAGGCCCTCCCCATTTGCAGCAATAGTGCCTATCTTCAAACCACCATCGTCCCGGCAATTCAACGGGTCCGGGTTGCCGGCCGGCCCGATGACAGGCTCCGCGCAACCAGAGAGTTACCGTGTTTTAAGACGACTGCACCGCGGGTTTTTGCTTAATTCGCCGAAACCAGTGGTGGTGAGTCCGCTGAGTTCGCGGGGACGACAACAACATCCGCATTGGAGCCTTCATGAACCCGACAACTTCCCTGCTCGACCGCGCCAATCTCGACCGCAATTCGGTGCGTCATCAAGTCTCGCGCGGGCTCGCCGGCGCTGACGACGGCGAGTTGTTCCTGGAATACAGCCAGACCGAGGCGCTGATGTTCGACAACGGGCGGCTCAAGCAGGCCACCTACGACACCTCGCAGGGTTTTGGGTTGCGCGCGGTGAAAGACGACGTGGTGGGCTATGCGCATTCCTCCGACGTCTCGTTGCCGGCGCTGATCCGCGCGGCGGATGCAGTCCATGCGGTGCGCGGCGGCTATAGCGGCACCTTTGCCGCGCCTCCCGCGCACACCAATGTGCGGCTCTATGGAGACGAAAACCCGCTGGATGCGCCGGGCTTCGAGAGCAAGGTCAAACTGCTTGCCGAAATCGACGCCTATGTCCGGGATAAAGAGCCACGGGTGCGGCAGGTCACGGTCAGCCTCGGAGCCACCTGGCAGGTCGTGGAAATCCTGCGGCCCGATGGCGACACTTATCGCGATATCCGGCCACTGGTGCGCGTCAATATTTCGGTGGTCGCAGGGGCCGGCGACCGCCAGGAAAGCGGCAGCAAAGGCTATGGCGGCCGCGAGGGCTATGCGCGCTTTATCGACAGCAAGGCATGGCGCGACGCGGCCGACGGCGCCATCCGCGAGGCGCTGGTCAATCTGGAATCGGTCCCCGCGCCTGCCGGTGAAATGGACGTGGTGTTAGGCGCCGGCTGGCCCGGCGTGATGCTGCACGAAGCGGTCGGTCACGGGCTTGAGGGCGATTTCAACCGCAAGCAGACCTCCGCCTTTGCCGGCCTGATGGGCCAGCAGGTTGCGGCCAAGGGCGTCACCGTCGTCGATGACGGCACCTTGACTTCGCGACGCGGCTCGTTGTCGATCGATGACGAGGGCACGCCCACCAATCGCACCGTGCTGATCGAGGACGGTATCCTCGTCGGCTACATGCAGGACCGCCAGAACGCGCGGCTGATGAACATGAAGCCGACCGGCAATGGCAGGCGCCAGGGCTACGCCCATGTACCGATGCCGCGCATGACCAACACCTACATGCTCGCCGGCCAGCGCGATCCCGCCGAAATCCTCGCTTCGGTCAAGAACGGCGTCTATGCCGCCAATTTCGGCGGCGGTCAGGTCGACATCACCTCAGGCAAATACGTATTTCAGTGTACCGAAGCCTACCGAATAGAAAACGGCAAGGTCGGCGCGCCGCTCAAGGGCGCGATGCTGATCGGCAACGGGCCGACCGACCTGCACCGCATCACCATGATCGGCAATGATCTCGCGCTCGATACCGGTATCGGCACCTGCGGCAAGCACGGCCAAGGCGTGCCGGTCGGCGTCGGCCAGCCGACCTTGCGGATGGACCGTATCACTGTCGGAGGGACCGGCGCGTGAGCAGCAACAACGGAGTGGTTGCGTCGAAGGGTTCTAGCTGGAGATCTCAGCTACTCCAGCTCGCAGGCATAGTGCTGGCGGTATTTATCGGTAAAGGCGCGCTCGCTGAGCCATTCTACGTGCCATCGGGCTCAATGGAGCCGACGCTGCTGGTTGGCGATGCCCTGCTGGCCTCGAAATATCCTTACGGTTACAGCACCGCTTCGCTGCCGATCCAGATTAACCTTCCCGAGACTGGCCGCGTATTCAGCGAAACGCCAAAGCGCGGCGATGTCGTTGTATTCCGCTGGCCGGGTGACCGGTCGCAGGCCTGGGTCAAGCGAGTTGTCGGCCTTCCCGGCGATCGTATCCAGATCCGGCATGGCCAGCTCTTCATCAACGATCATGCCGCCGAATTGAAACCCGACGGGGTTGGCCAAACAGAAGACGACAACGGCGGGGTGGAGGCAGCGTATCGCTATGTCGAAACTTTGCCGAATGGCGTCAGTCACGAGATTCTCAAACTGCGTGACAATGGGCGGCTCGACAACACGCCTGAAGTGACGGTGCCGGCGGGACGGCTGTTCGTGATGGGCGACAACCGCGACAACTCCGCCGACAGCCGCGTTGCCGTGCGCGACGGCGCGGTGCATTGAGTGGGTCGGGATGTCGCCGGCCTAAACACTTCGCGGGCGATGACACGATATGCACCGCTATCTCACCACCCCAGAGATAAATCCGGCCTTGCGCCGCGGCGGCTTGATATCCTTTTTCAGGAAGCAATGCGCTGCCCTTCCAACATATCCGGGCCGCGCATAGGTCCAGGCCCGGCATTTGTTGTCGCCGACGCAAGCCGCCTTGCAGGGCTCGTCGCCCTCACCGCTCTTGATTTCAAAATTCCGGTAATCGCCGCCGAGGCGATCGATCGAAGTCTCGACCGCTCCGTTGCGCGGCTCCACCACTCCGGCGCCGCGCACGCCTGAGACGCAGCAACTATCCGGGGTGCGCGCGGGCACGCTGCTCTTCAGCCAGCACAGTGCGCCGGTAACCAAATCGGTCGGATAGTTGAAGCTCCAGGCCCTGCAGTGGCGGTCGCGCTCGCACACCAGCGCACAATCCGCCGGATCCCCCGTGGGGACCCGCGAACTCTGATAATCGCCGCCGGGACGATCGAAATTGGCCTGCGCTCGCGCCGGTGTCGGCGCGCCAGCGGACGCCAATAAAGCGAGCGTCACCAAACACGCTCCAAGCAGGCGGGCTCCCGACATGTCGCGATTACTTCCAAACTTGCTGGACACCCGGCCGTCCGCGGAGCGCCATTTGATCGCCACGAACATGTACGGTGGATGAACGGCCACAGGCCAGACAGAAGGCTGTCAACGAGAGCATTTCCGCACAATCTCTAAAAAGCATATTCGTCGTAGGCTGGTTCAACCGAACCCTTCCAGGGCCCATGAAATTTCTCCAGCATCTCCTCGGCTGGCGTATGGCCAGCCTCGATGATTCGCTCCAGCGGCTCAAGGTGACGGGTCTCGTCATGGCCGAACTGATCGAGGCGGCCGCGCCGGCGCAGTCCGGAATGTGACAGCGCGAGGCATTCTTTCGCTATTTCGAACAGATATTGCTCCCTGATCCTTGCCTTGAAGCCCAGCCGCGGCACGTCGTCCCGCAATGCCTGACGCTCATGCGCATTCCAGCGTTTGGCGATCTGCCATGCGGCGTCCAGACTGACGTCGTCGTAGAGCAATCCGACCCAGAACGCCGGCAGCGCCGGCAGCCGGCCCCAGGGCACGCCGTCGGCGCCGCGCATTTCCAGATAGCGCTTCAGGCGCACCTCCGGGAAAATCGTCGAAAGATGATTGGCCCAATCCGACAATGTCGGACGCTCGCCGGGAAACGCCGGGTTCTTGCCCTCGAAGAAATCACGGAACGACGATCCGGCGACATCGATATAGTTGTCGCCGCGCTTGACGAAATACA
>VAZS01000001.1 GCA_005884855.1 Alphaproteobacteria bacterium
GCCGGCGATGGCGCCGATTTTCTTGCCCTCGAGGTATTCGGGCCGAACTTCCGGCATGGCGGCGTCACGCCGCGACACGAACCGCGCCGGCGCCCGATAATACGGATCGGTGAAATCGACCCGCGCTCGCAACTGCGGACTCGCCGCCACCGACGCGATAATCGCGTCGCCCCGGTTGCTGGCGAGAGCATCGAGCAGCGTATCGAAACGCCGCATCTGGACGGTGCAGGTGACCTTGATTTCTTCACAGAGCTGTCGCGCCAGATCGACATTGAAGCCTGCGGGATTGCCGTCCGGCCCGGTGAAATTGAACGGCGGATAATCGGTTTCGGTGAGAAACCGGATCACCGAAAGACGGGAGAGATCGGGCCGATCCGGCCGCCGCCTCGGATCCCAGAAGCCGGGAACGGCCTGCGGCGCCGCCTCCGGGCCAGGCCTCGCGACGATTTGGGCATGCGCCGCGCCAGCGGACAGCGCCATCGCCACGAAAAGGCCGAGCAAGCCTGATCTCGCCTGCAAGGCACAGAGCCTTCGAAACAAGCTTGCGTCTGGAGCTGAGGCTATCTGAGATCGCATTTGCCGGTGGTTTTCTCGAACAAGTGACGGCCTTATAGACCATCCGGCCGATAACGCGAATGTCGCCGGGTCAAGCGATCGCGACCTTACAGGTAACGTCTGAGATCGGCCGCGGCCTCCTCGGGGGTACGCTTGAGGTTGAAGGGCGATACGAATTTGCCCTGACGATCCATCAGATAAACCAGCGCGGTGTGATCCATCGTGTAGTCGCCGTCCTTGAGCGGGACTTTTCGGGCATAGACCCGGTAAGCGGAAATTACCTTGGCGATCTGGTCAGGGTTGCCGGTGAGACCCTTCAGATGCGGATCGAAGCTGGACAAATACTCCTTCACCGCCTGTGTGGTGTCGCGCTCGGGATCGACCGAGATGAAATAGGCGTTGACGAGGTCGGCATCCTTGCCCATTGCCCGCAGCACCTCGGAAATTTCGAACAGAGAGGTCGGGCAGACGTCGGGACAATGGGTGAACCCGAAGAAGATCAGGGTCGGATGCCCCTGCATGTTCTTTTCGGTCACGGTCTGACCGCTCTGGTCGGTTAGTTGGAACGGACCGCCGATTGCGGCCGGGGCCGTCACGTTTTGCAATCCGCCCAACACCCACAGCATCACCAGCAGCCCGACCAGCAGGCTTCCGGCGAATGCTGCGACAATGACCAGCGGGCGGATAGTCCGATCCATCATGAATTCCACTACATCCGGATCAGAAGCAGGCGGCGATGCCAGATGCAATCGTCTCGAAGAACACCGTGGTCCCGAACTGGAACCACAGCACCAGCGCGCCCACCAAGAGCGTGATGCCAAGGGCTGCGCCAGCCAGCGAGATGATCGCCCTTGCCCTGTGCGCGGGCGGCCGGATGGCGGGAATGTCCCGCTGAGAGGAAATCGGCTGGGCCATCTCTAGAGTTTCTGTCCAAGTGAGCAGATATCGGCGTCTGGCGTTTCCGCCATTCGCCGTCCTGTCATTCAGATAGGCTTAGTATGGCTGGCGGGCAAGCACGGCCGCACTGGGTGTAACCACCTCATGTGGGCGCGCATCGCGGTCAGCGCGCGGCGATGAGGACCGGCGTACGGAGGTGGCCCGGGCCTCCAGATAGCACGGGCGGTACATGCTCGTTAACTGCTTGCCCCGCAGGAAGATCATCTGCGGTTTCAAGCCGCCCCGCTGCGCGATCCAGCGCCGCACCGCTGACGGGTACATCGAGTACAGCATCTGCGTTGCTTCGGGGTTGGTGATCGCCCGTCCGTTGGCGCCGAAATCCCAGGCGGCGTGGAAGCCGAGATTAGCCTGCGAGGTCACGCAGATCTTGTCATGCGCAACGGCGCCGAGAATGATGGTGCAGGCCGAGGCGCACAGGCCGTCGATGATGACCGTCTCGCCGGAACTGCGCAGGTCGTGGTATCTGTCGACGTAAGTGCCGATGCGGCCGCCGCGATCGTCAGCAATGCGGACCACCGCCTGACTCGCGCCCACCCCTGCCAACAAGACAATGGCCGCGAGCAACCCCGTCACGAGCTTCATATCCCAGCCCCAGTGCAACCTGTCGATCCCGATCTGACGATCAGGGGTGATGCGAAGACGGCTGCCACCGTGTTGCCAGACTGGAATTTTGTCCAGAGACAAAGGGCGTCTCGGATCAAATTGAAATAAACTGTTGCAGGCGCGCTGCACCCTGCAAGTTCGGGAACTGGAACAACCTCGCGCCTCGGGGGCGGCCGCCATCAAGCCGGCCATTTGCCATTGACCGCCGATTAGGCCACGCGCTTCAATCATTTGGGGACATGCGTAGCGGGGGAAGACGATCGATGGCCGATGATGCAGACGTAATCGTTATCGGCGCGGGCCTTGCCGGCCTTGTCGCCGCGACCGAAATCGCCGATTCCGGCAAACGCGTCATCGTGGTCGATCAGGAAGGCGAGCAAAGCCTGGGCGGCCAGGCTTTCTGGTCGTTCGGCGGATTGTTTCTGGTCGATAGCCCCGAACAGCGCCGGCTCGGCATCAAGGACAGTTACGACCTCGCGCTGCAGGACTGGATGGGATCGGCGGGCTTCGACCGCGACGAAGATCACTGGCCGCGGCGCTGGGCGGAAGCCTATGTCGCATTTGCGGCCGGCGAAAAACGCGACTGGCTCCGCGCGATGGGCCACCGGATTTTTCCCGTGGTCGGCTGGGCCGAGCGCGGCGGCTACGATGCCATGAGCCATGGCAATTCCGTACCGCGGTTTCACGTCAGTTGGGGCACCGGCCCCGGGATCGTCGAGCCGTTCGAGCGGCGGGCGCGCGAGGCGCAAGCCAGCGGCCGGCTGACAATCCGGTTTCGCCACCGGGTCGATGCGCTGAGCATCACCGACCGCACTGTCGATGGCGTCACCGGCTCGATCCTCGAGACTGATAACAACGAGCGCGGAAACAGCAGTTCGCGCAAGGTTACCGGCGGCTTCGAATTGCGTGCGCAGGCCGTGATCGTCGCCTCCGGCGGCATTGGCGGCAACCACGATCTGGTACGGCAGAACTGGCCGAAGCGCCTAGGCGATGCGCCGACGAACATGATCTCCGGCGTGCCGGAGCATGTCGACGGCAGGATGATCGGCATTACCGAAGCCGCCGGCGCCCGGCTGATCAATCGCGACCGGATGTGGCATTACGTCGAGGGCATCAGCAACTGGTCACCGATCTGGCCGCGCCATGGGATCCGCATCCTGCCGGGGCCATCGTCGATGTGGTTCGACGCCACCGGCAAACGGCTGCCGGCTCCGCTTTTTCCAGGCTCCGATACCCTGGGCCAGCTGCACTACATCATGAGCACGGGCTACGATTATTCGTGGTTCGTGCTCACGCAAAGCATCATCAAAAAGGAATTCGCGCTTTCGGGCTCTGAGCAGAATCCGGATTTGACCGGCAAAAGCTGGCTGATGACCGCGCGCCGGGCCACCAACAAGGGCGCGCCCGCGCCGGTGGAAGCATTCAAGTCGCACGGCGTGGATTTTATCGTGCGCGATAATCTCGCCGATCTGGCGGCGGCCATGAACAAGCTCAGCGGCGACGATCTCTTGAAGCTTGAGCATTTGAAAGCCCAAATCGAGGCGCGCGATCGCGAGATCGAAAACCCCTATGTCAAGGACGCGCAGGTGATGAACATTCACAATGCGCGCCGCTATATCGGCGACCGGCTGATCCGCACCGCCAAGCCACACCGTATTCTCGATCCCGCGCACGGTCCCTTGATCGCGGTGAAACTCAACATCCTCACCCGCAAGACGCTGGGCGGCTTCGAGACCGACCTCGACTCACGCGTGTTCGGCAGCGATGGCAGCATCATGCCGGGGCTTTACGCGGCTGGCGAAGCCGCGGGCTTCGGAGGCGGCGGCATGCACGGCTATCGCTCGCTGGAGGGTACTTTTCTGGGCGGCTGCCTGTTCTCCGGCCGCAACGCCGGGCGCGCGGCCGCCAAAGCCGCGGGATGACCAGGAGCGCTGACGCAGACCTGGAAAGGCGGCCAGAGCACCCGGTCATGAGCAGTTTCTGGCGGCCGGAGTTCAATCCATCAGGCGGCGCGCGCGGCGTTGCGCTCCGCCTCGATCCGCCGCGCTAGCGCCCAGCGGAAATAGGTCAGCGCCGCGTCTGCCCCGATCGCAAGAAGCTGGTAGTTCGGGTCGGCATCGAACACCTTCTGCTGCGCCTCGATGATCGCCTTGTCCTCCATGAACGCCTCTTCGAGGCTATGGCGTAGCGACAGCGATATGTTCGGGTTCTCGAGGTCGAAGTCGTGCAGATAATTCCAGAAGAAATGGGTCGAGCTGCGCGTCTCCGGCGTCATGAACTGCGCGTTGCGATATTGACGGGTACCCGGGACCTGAACGCCTCGCTCAGCCCCCTGTCCCGCCGGCGCAAACATGGTATCGAGCAGGAAGATTCCTGGAATGAGCATTCGGCCGATATTGCGCCGGTCGATCTTGTCGGTTCTGTTCGGGATCACCTTGCAATGATACGGCGGCGGATCGGCGTTCATGTGCCAGCGTTCGACACGGAAGCCGTCATCGAGTTTTTCGATCGCGACCGGTTTTGTCTTGTAGGCGTATTCTTCTGAACCTCCGAGCGTGTGGGTATGCACGAACGCAAGATGGGCGAAGTCGCTCAGATTGTCGACGATCAACAGCCAGTTTGCCCGATAGTGCATATATCCGGGAAGGCCGCGCCATTTGCTGTCTGCGAGCGGCGGATAATCGACGATCAGATTTGGATCGGCTTTTTCGGCATCGCCCATCCAGATCCAGATCAGGTTATAACGTTCGACGCAGGGATAGCTTCTGACGCCGAGCTTCGGCGGAATCTTTTCCTGGCCGGGAATCTGGATGCATTTTCCGCCCGGATCGAACTTCATGCCGTGGTACATGCATCGGATATCGTCGCCTTCGATCCGTCCCATCGAGAGCGGAGCCGCGCGATGGCAACAGCGGTCGTCCAGCGCGACGACTTTGCCGCTCCCGCCTCGGTAAACAACGACCGGCCGCTCCAGAATGGTCCGGGCCAGCTTCTTGCCATCGATCAATTCGTGATTCCAGGCCGCAACGTACCAGGAATTGCGCAGAAAAATTCCCTCGTCCGTCATTACACCCTCCGTATCCGAGGAACGCTTTCGTTCTGTTAGTTTCTATTTCATTGGCGCTGCCGCGAGAACCGGAATTTTCTGGACACATTGTTTACTTGGCAAGTGGACAATCGCCGCAATGGATTGGTGTGATCGGGAGTTGTTTTCCGATGTTGTTCAACATGGCGGGTTCAGCGCCGCCGCGCGTATGATTAGCCATCCGAAATCAAGCCCCTCGTTGCTGCGGTGCAGCGGGCCGAAAGCAACCAGGGTCTGACCCTCATCGAGCGCACGAGCTGTCATCTACGCCTGACGGACGCGTCCACACGTGATTTCTGCGATTGACATTTCTGCAATTGACTCGGGAACCTGTCGGCGCTTGCCGCATCCAACTCGCAGGCACAAGCGATACGGGAGCCATGGAGTAAGGCATGCGAAAAGCATATTCCCCTCGATTGGCGGCGACAGGAGCCGCTGACGCCGAACTGATCCAGCGCGCCCGTAGCCGCGACGAGACGGCCGTTCGCTCGATTATGCAGGCGAACAATCGCAGGCTCTACCGGATCGCCCGCGGCATCCTGCGCAACGACAGCGAAGCCGAAGACGTGGTCCAGGAAACCTACGTCCGGGCCTTCACCCATCTTGAGAATTTTCGCGGTGACTCAAGCCTTGCGACATGGCTGGCACGCATCGCCATGAACGAATCCCTGGGCCGGTTGCGCCGGCAGCGGCCGGGCGTCGAATGGAACTCACTGCCGCCTGGTACCCTCGAGGCCCAGATCATCCAGTTTCCCCATTCGGGCGCATCCGAGGATCCGGAAAAATCCATGGCACAACGTCAAATTCAGAATGTCGTCGAACACGCGATCGATGAACTTCCCGACGCGTTCCGCGTCGTTTTTATCACCCGCGTGATCGAGGGGATGAATGTCGAGGAGACGGCTGAAATTCTCCAGCTCAAGCCGGAGACCGTCAAAACCAGATTGCATCGCGCCCGCACCATGCTGCGCGACAACGTCGAGAAGAAAATTGGGCCGGTCGTGATGGAAGCCTTTCCATTTGCCGGCAGGAGATGCGAGCGGCTGACCCAGGCGGTTCTGAAGCGTCTCGGTTTCGTCGGCTAGATTTCCAGGAACTTTTCGCTTCCCGCCTCATCTAACGGGCTGTGTAACCAACATGCGCCGACGGTCCACGCCGGCGCCAACGGAGTGTCAAACCATGTTCGTTCGATTGAGCGCGGCCATTGCCGCGGTGAGCCTATTGAGCGGTGCGGCGATCGCGCAAGGCGCGAAGCCGACCGATCCGCAGATCGCGCATATTGCCTATACCGCCGGAGTGATCGATATCGCGGCGGCAAAGCAGGCGCTGGGCAAGACCAGCAACAAGGAGGTCAAGGCGTTCGCACAAGACATGGTGCGCGACCATCAAGCCGTGAACAAGCAGGCGCTGGCCCTCGTGAAGAAGCTCAAGGTCACCCCGCAGGATAACGAGACCAGCCGCTCGCTATCGAAGAGCGCCGGCGAGGAGCGCGCCAAGCTCGCCAGGCTGAAGGGCGCGGCCTTCGACAAAGCCTACGCCGAAAACGAAGTCGCCTATCACAAGAACGTCAACAGCGCGCTGGAGACGACGCTTATCCCCAACGCGAACAACCCCGAACTGAAGAACCTGCTGCAGACTGGCCTGAAGATCTTCCAGGGTCACGAGCAACACGCCGAGCAAGTGGCATCGAGCCTGAAATGAGGAGCCGCGCATGATGCCGGGACGGATACTCTCGATCGTGGCCGTGCTGGGCCTCGCGACGACCGTCTCGGCGCACGCCGCGACCATTCAAATCACGATGGAAAATCTCGTGGTCGCTCCGGCGGAAGCGTCGGCAAAAGTCGGCGACACCATCGAGTGGATCAACAAAGACGTGCTTGCCCACACTGCGACCGCGCGCAACGGCGACTGGGACGTGAACCTGCCGCCGAAAAAGACCGGCACGCTGGTTTTGAAAAAGGCAGGCGCGATCGAGTATTATTGCCGCTATCACCCCAACATGAAGGCAAGCCTCACCGTTTCGCCCTGAGCGGGGCGACGCGAATCAGTCCCGCGAAGGCAGCGGCGCAAATAGGGGTTTTGGAGCGGGCGAAGGGAATCGAACCCTCGTATGCAGCTTGGGAAGCTGCCGTTCTGCCATTGAACTACGCCCGCAACACTTGGCAAGATCAAGCTCTTAGCAAATAGGACTTCTCGAATCTAGCTAACGTTTAGCTGACGCGAACTCGGGAGCACATCAACAACAAAACCGCGCGATCATACACTGCGACCTAACCCGGTTCTAGCCTTGCTCAAAGGATAAGGCCAAGTGCCATCAAAAACCGATGCCACTACATCCGCGTCTGTTCGAATACATCGCTTGCCTCTCGTGCTCTGCCTTTCCGTCTGATCAACTCCAAGTTCGGAGACTGACCACTGCGAACGGGGCGCACCTTACGGCGGTCGAAAACGGTTGAATACGCCGTCACCGCTGCATTGAAGGCGAAGCACTTCATTTCGATGATATCGCGCCCCGTCGCGTTCAAAGTGCGGATTATTTCCCAATCCAGCTTCCACGCCAGGGCGTCATAAAACGAGAGATGTCCGCCATCGGGGCTAAAGCAGACGTGCGCTGGTCAGCCCCGAATTTCACCTTTTGACCCCGGAAGCTGACCTTAGCCGATCGTTCATCACCACTCTTTCTGTCGCCCTGATTAAGTCTCATAATGCCCGCTTGTCGCCAAGGGGGCTGGCATGAAGCGGCGCGAGTTCATCACGGTTCTCGGGAGCGTGGCAGTTGCTTGGCCGCTCGCGGCTGGCGCGCAGCAGACCGCGATGCCAGTGGTCGCTTTCGTTTTTGGCGGGTCGGCTGATGCATCCGCGCGCTATGTGGCTCCATTCCGTAAAGGCCTCAATGAAACTGGTTACGTCGAAGGCCAAAACGTGACGGTCGAGTACCACTTGCTGGAGAACCAATACGATCGCTTGCCGGCGCT
This sequence comes from Alphaproteobacteria bacterium, assembly GCA_005884855.1. Taxonomy (GTDB): domain Bacteria; phylum Pseudomonadota; class Alphaproteobacteria; order Rhizobiales; family Xanthobacteraceae; genus Bradyrhizobium. The sequence goes on from VAZS01000001.1 coordinate 8,176, forward strand.
GATGGCCGACCTAGTACACCGACAGGTGGCCGTGATCGCTACTCCGGGCAACACTCCGGCTGCGCTTGCGGCCAAAGCGGCAACAGCGACGATCCCGATCGTCTTCAGTGTTCCTCAAGACCCTGCGGGAAGTGAAGGAGGCCGCCCCGACCATTGGGTTGCAAATTCAGATCCTCAATGCCACGACGATCGGCGAGATTGACGCGGCATTTGCCACATTTTCCCGTGTACGCCCCGATGCCCTCTTCGTTGCTCCCGACGCATTCTTCACAGATCGGCGCGGCCAGTTTGCCACCCTGACGGCGCGTGACAAGATTCCTGCGGCTTATTCGAACCGTGAGCTTGTGGAAGCTGGCGGGTTGATGAGCTACGGAACCGCTCTCGCGGACATGTTCCATCAAGTCGGCGTCTATACTGGCAACATACTCAAGGGCACGCAGCCCGCCGATCTGCCGGTGCTGCAGTCAACCAAGTTCGAGTTCGTTATTAACCTTCAGACGGCGCGAGCGCTCGGCATCGAGGTGCCCTCAGGGCTGCTCTCCATCGCGGACGAGGTGATCGAATAGGCGCTGTCGCTTGCTGCGCTGCGTGAGTCCGTTCATGGCACAAAGCAGGCGTGCCGAACGCTGGCCCGAATGTCCGCCGAGGGTAGCGCCGAAATCGCCAAGCGTGAGCGTTCTGGATTTACTGAGTACACGCCCTAGATCGACGGAATTTTCGAACGAAAAGGTTTGCAGTTCACCCGCCGCGTTTGGTCCGTGCAGCATGCCAGATTTTTTTACCTCAGATACGGCGCAAGAGCGTCGATAGCTTCCTTGATTGCTCGCGCTCTCTCTTCGTTGATGGCCGCGATTATGTTCGCTCGCTCGGCTGTCATGAAAATCAGGCGATGGTTGCGGGGCATGTTCGGCTGCATCGCACCGCCGAGAAAAGGCGTTAACTGGATTTCCCCTGTTCAATCGCCGTCAGCTTTTCGCCCTCGCCCCGATCTTTATATCGGCTCGAAATGCGAACCTATTTTTTCGGCCCGCGTGTAGGTCCACTTTTTGGTCCGAAGCGGACCGTTCCCAATAGCGCTGAGGAGCTGCCCGGATGTGTCATTTCTGCGGCGCTATACACGCATTCCTTGAACGTCTCCTCACCTGCCGCACTGTAGACGTATTCCGACGTTCATGCTCGCAGCCGTATCTGAGACGCAAGGCAGGTTACTGCCTTGTTTCTTCTAACTGGAGGAGAAGTACCGTGGTGAAGATTGTGATCATGGCGGGTGCAACGCTTGCCCTAGTGACTGCCGCTGGCGCCGCCGACCTGCCGCGCCAACAGCCCGTGTATCAGCAAGCTCAAGTCGGCAAGATGCCGATCGGCAAGAGCCCGATCGGGAAGAACCCAATCGGCAAGTCGCCCGTCGTGACGCGGGCCTATTGATAAGCGGTATGGACTTTAGGTCTCGTTGAATCTGAGCTTTATCGTCGACAGTCGAAGGGCGAAGCGTGGCAAACAGGTCGAACAGATCAGGACTATGCCTGCTTGCGGGATTCACGCTCGCCGTTTCGCTCGCGTGCGAAATCCAATCAGCTTCTGCACGCGACGTTGACACACGCGCCGGTTCGGAACGGTTCATTTCCCAGAGACGGGAGATCCACAAGCGCACCGCCGACGCGAATGCGTTTGTTTCCAGTGAGACGTCCGTTGAATCGAAATCGGCGCCACGGTCGACTCGCAAGCTTGGGTCGGGCTCAGCAAAGGGCCCGTATTACGTTGATTTCAGAGCCAGAACGGCAGCGAGCTGGGGACACGCTTTCGTCTGGTTTGGCAAGACAAGCGAGCGAGAAGTTGAAGTCGCCGGCCTTACTCCTGCGGGGGACACCCTGGCCTATGTACTTGGTCATTTGACATGGGTGCCATCCGAGACCGGCGCTAGCTATGGCGATCTTGATCCGCAGTACTTGACCGCCAGTTACCGGGTTTACTTGAATGAGGCGGACGCAAAAACAGTTTTCGCCTACATCAAGAAATTGCAGGCGAGTTCACCGGTCTGGAATGCCGAGTCGTCCAATTGCACCTCGTTTATCGGCAGCATCGCGGATTTCATGGGATTGAAAGTTCCCTTGCGCTGGCAGCGTCCTGAGGATTACGTCAACGCTCTCAAGGCGATGAATAGCGGGCGCCAGATGGTCCACCTGTCGTCGAAGCAATAGCCCGCGTTTGTCCTTGGCTCCCCTGAAAGTATGATAAAGTTCGAACCTACTGTGCCGGTGGGCTCTCGACCAATTCCTACCGATCATGGAGGAAAGTGATGTCGTCGCTCACAGCTGTGAACCGCCGCACTTTGCTGACCATGTTTGGCGGATCGATCGCCACCCCGGTGCTGGCACCTCGCATTGCTTTCTCGCAAGAGGCTTGGCCGGCCCGGACGGTGCGATACGTCAACGGCTTCCCGGCGGGGGGAGCGACCGATACGCTCTCGCGCATTCTCTGCCAGAAGATGAGCGAGCTCTCCGGACAATCGTTTGTTGTCGAGAACAGGGGCGGGG
>VAZS01000435.1:0-3296 GCA_005884855.1 Alphaproteobacteria bacterium
GGAACGACTAGCGAGCACGTCAATTCTGGTGAAGGCCTGCATGTCGCCACGCATCCGATCACTCTCCCGGGATAAAAGAGCTGCAGCCGACGAGCGTTCTACATGGTGAAATGCCGAATGACGCGACCGGCTTCATTCACCGAGGCGGCAGGGACCGTCCACTCCTCTACTTTTCATCTCAGAAGATTTGCTCGGCTGTCGAGCAGCCAAGTACAACGTGCTGGACAGGATACCGCCAGAAAATCAGTTTTGCGGCAACGGCTCTAGCTTCGCAGTCTTCCCGTCGATGACCTTGAACACGACATATCGCGGCTGCAGTTGGCCGTTAGGCAAGAAGGTTGCGTCGCCAAACACCGTTCCCTTTATTGTTTTGCCGCGAATCGCTTCTGCAACCGTCTTGCGGTCGAGAGTCTTTGCTGCCTCGACCGCGCGCGCCCAGACCTGAAGCGCTGCGGCTCCCAGGGCCGCACTCTTATCCGGTTCGACGCCGTAGGACTTCTTGAATGCTGCCACGAATGAAGTGTTTTCCGGAATGGCGCTGAATGGCGGTAGATTCCAGAAGTAGATATCTGCCGATACAATGCCGTTATTGGCGTCTCCAGCAACCTTGAACACTGTGGGCAACATGATGCCGACCGCGCCGACAAAGGTGGATTTTACGTCCGCCTGACGATACTGTTCTACCATTGCCGGCAGACCCGAAGAGTTTGATGAATTCGTGACGATGATGGCATCAAGATTTGCCGTCTTGAGGTTTGTGAGCTGAACCCGAAAATCAGTGTCCTTGAAAGCAAATTTTTCGGTTAGTGCGACCTCACCGGCGAAATTTAGCTTCTTGAATTCAGCTTCAACTGCAGCCTGAAAGCCATTTCCATACACGTCATTTTGCGTCAGGAACGCAACCTTCTTTGCTTTCAGAGTCTCGACGACATATTTTGCAATCACGGCCGCATCGAAACCATTTGAGCTATTGATGCGAATAGCAAGAGGGTTGCTGTTACCGCTCAAGATCACGTCGGACTTCGACACCGCGGTGATATCGAGAATGCCTGCGCGGGCCAAAACGGGTTGCATCGCGAGCGTAACCGGGGAATTCCACCCTTCGATGACGACATCGGCTTTTTCCGAGATCATTTCATTAGCACGACTAACACCGACCGCAGGTGTGCTTTCGTCGTCCTTTGAAATGAGAGTGATTTTGCGGCCCAGCAAGCCACCGGCTTGGTTGAGTTGCTCGATGGCAAGCTTGACGGCGTTGGTGACAGACTGTCCATCCGGTCCAGCCCCGCCGCTCAATGGAAAGATCGTGCCAACTTTGATCGGATCCTGCTGTGCGAGCGCCGGTGCGGCTAAACCGAGAACTAGGGCAACACCCAGCGTGATTGTTTTGTTCATGATTGTGTTTCTCCCACCGTTATTATTTGAACTTGTTAGCAGCCTCACGCACGGCTGATGTTGCATTCTTCCCAAAACGGCTGAAAAGTCCAACCAGTCCTGTCGGCCAAAAAATCAGGACGACAGCAAGTACGGATCCAAGAATGATCTTGTTCCAATCCCCGCCGAGCGAAAGCAGGTTCTGTTGGGTGATCAGTATCCCCACGCCGATTAGAGGGCCGAGTAAAATCCGTCGCCCGACGAGCACAACCGCGGTCAGCATCATAACTAGAAAGTACGTTTCGAACATATCCGGCCCAACGTAGGCACGCTGATAGGCATACAGCCATCCAGCGAGTCCAGTAACCGGCGCGGAAATGACAAACACCGCCAAACGGACTTTTTGCTGGTCGATACCAAGGCTGGTAGCGAGCGCTGGATTCATTTGGACCATGAGCGCCGTGATACCAAGCCGGGAGCGACGAAATCGAGCGATGAAGATGAGAGTCAACAGCAGAAGAATGAATGCAATCGGCCAAAGATCCTCCTGCGTGCCCCCTGAATAAGTTGCAAAACCAAAGGGCAGCATTAATGCGGAAATACCAACAACGCCGTCAGAACCGCCGATGGCGTCCCAATTGAATGCGATTTCATACGCCACAACTGCCGCAGCATAGGTCACAAGCGAAAAGACGAATTCGCGCGTCCGCAAGGTTACGGCTCCCAAAAATGTCGCCGCCGCGATGCAAATCGCAATCGCGGCAATTGCTGTGGCCCAGCCATTCAGCTCATATTTGACGGAAAGATTAGCAGCAGCGTAACCGCCCGCGGCCCAAAACAAGGTGTGTCCAAGACTGACTTCGCCAAGATAGGACAGCACAATATCCACGCCATAGCACATCACCGCGAAGATCGCGATTGTCGTCAATGTCGAATATGCAATCGATGTTCCGCCAAGTAATCTCGGAAGCAGGAATGCCATTGCTGTAAGCAAAACGACACCAGTCGCTCGCAGAAGCGGCTTTGCCATTGATGAAGTGGACCCAATCGCGGTCATTTCGTTGCCAAACCCGCTGGACGAATGACGAGCAGGGTCAGCAGAATGGCGAATGCTGCCGCTGTCGTATAAGCCTGCGCGATGAATGCGCCGAAGAAGGCAATGAAGAGTCCAAGCCCAAGGCCTGCTGCTAGAGCACCGCCGATCGAACCGATGCCGCCGAGTACAACGACCACAAACGTCATGATAACTTCATTGAATCCCATGCTGGTCAGTATCGGCGAGCGCGGCGCCACTAGCGCGGCTCCAAGCGCGACCGCGGAGCATTCGAAGACAAACACAAGCAGATAGACAACCTTCGCGTTGATGCCGAAGAGTTCGGCCAGTTTGGGGTCCTCGGCGACCGCCCTTATAATGGACCCGAACCGCGTCTTTTTCGTAAACAGCCAGACGGCAGCGTAAAGAACGAATGTAGCTAGGAGTACCAAAACGTCTTGCCAGGTAAACCACAGTGTTCCTAGCTCGACCTTCGCGCGTGAAAGCGTGCCCGGCAGCGTCTGAGGATTGCCCCCGAAAAGCAATGCACTGCCGCCTTGTAGAACATACCCCAGACCGAGCGTCACGATCATCAAGCTCGTCAAATTTTGAGTCATTACGAGTCCCATCATAACGCTCTGCATCAGCACTCCGACAATCGCGAGCGTCACAATGGCAGCAAGGATAGCCAGCGGATACGGGAGGGCGGCCTTCGTCATCGCGAACCACGTCACGAACGCGCCTAGCATATACAACTGACCGTGCGCGAAGTTTACGAGCCGGGCGACGCCGAGCAGAATAGTCCAGCCAAGTGCGATGCAAGCATACCCCGAGCCAAGCACGAGACCATTGACGATCTGTTGGGTTATGTTCATGCAGAGTTTCCTTC
>VAZS01000435.1:3301-4961 GCA_005884855.1 Alphaproteobacteria bacterium
ACTGGAAGACCGCCATCCACAAGCAACCTGATGCGGGACAAGAGATCCGAAATCAATCGAGGTGCGAGGCCAGCCGAAGGTTCGTCGAGGATTAGGACGCGCGGTCCGGCAAGCAGAGCCCGCCCGACCGCGACCATCTGCCGCTCCCCACCCGACAGCGCCGCTCCTTTGTGATTGCGCCGCTCCCCCAGCCGAGGAAAGAAATCGAATACATCCGAAACTCGAAAGTTGTGCCGACCCGCTGCGTCTGACGGCGGGCGGACCAAAGCAAGGTTCTCGTCGACAGTGAGTTCAGCAAAAATGTTTTTGCCTTCGGGCACTAAAGTGAGGCCGCGCTGAACCCGCTTATGAGCAGTCAAAGCTTCGATGCGCTGTCCTTTGAGGCTTACCTTGCCTGTCACGATGGGCCGCCCGCGCGACCAACCCGCGAGAGCATTGACGAGGGTCGATTTGCCCGCGCCATTAGCGCCCACAAGTCCGACCATTTTTCCACTGAAAACACTGATGCTGATATGGGTCAGCGCAACATTGCCTTCGTATCGCACCGTCAGGTTTTCGCATTGAAGCACAGCGGTCATTCGTCGCGCCCCAGATAGGCTTCGCGTACTTTCGGGTCGCTCTGGATTTCCGCCGGCGTGCCTGTGGCAAGCATCACGCCCTGATCGATCATCACGATACGATCGGCGATCGACATAATCAGATCCATGTGGTGTTCGATGATGACCAAAGCGACTTTGCGCTTGCGGAGCTCTACAAGAATTTGCGCTAGTTGCTTCATATCGCCACCGCCCAAGCCAGCCGCAGGCTCGTCGAGCAGCAACGCTTTCGCACCGGTGCCATACGCCAGCGCAAGGGATAGTAGGCGCTGTACGCCATATGGAATGTCACCGGGGAGCTTGTCATGATACTGCGACGCAATACTAAAGAATTCCAGAGACTGCGAAGCGGCCTGCGTGGCTTGGCGGCGCGAAACGCTTTCACGCCAGGGAAGAAAGATAGAGGCCGCGAGACTTACTGAGAACTCACGGGAGATTGCAGCAATTGTATTTTGTAAAACCGTCAATTCGCCGAAAAACGAATTGTGCTGGAAGGTCCTTCGAAGGCCGAGGCTCGCCAGATCATAAGTTCGTGTTTGCGAAACATCACTATCCTCGAGAAAAGTTTGACCCACATGTGCAACCGTATTGGTAACGGCAGCAAAACAGCTACTTTTCCCCGCACCATTCGGTCCAATTATGCCCAGAATTTCCCCAGCACTTACCGACCAGCTAACGTCGCGCAGCGCAACCAGCGCCCCATATTGAACCGTCAGGTGTTCGACCCGAAGGAGTGCGCGCTCAGCGCCGCGATTAAATTTTTCGGACATTGCTACCCAAAGATCCATGTTTCGTTCTTGCTGACATGCCCGCAATGGAGTTAATCAGTTCTGATCCCAAAGTGAGCATTGCCATGGATTGGCCGTCAAGGACCAATGTCCAACCCGTCCAACAGTCGCCGGCAAATCTGGTTGCCGGAAAAAGCGATCTCTGCAAATTACCTAGGGCTGGCCTGTTCGTTGTCCATTTGCGCACCTTATCATCGTGCCGCGCTGGTAGTCAGGAGTCGGCTCTCGTAGGCCGCCCAAGCTGAAGTCGCGCCCATGAGTTCGAGAACCGGTGCC
>VAZS01000436.1 GCA_005884855.1 Alphaproteobacteria bacterium
GCACCGCAATGGCCCCCTGCATCAAAATCGGACCGGCGTCAGTTTCGGGGATGACGAAATGGACCGTTGCTCCGGAAATCTTCACCCCGGCGCGCAGCGCCTGCAGGTGCGGCTCGATCCCGGCAAAGGACGGCAGCAGCGAGGGATGGATGTTGATCATGCGGCCGTACCAGCGCTCTACGAATGTTGGCGTAAACAGACGCATGAATCCCGCAAGACAAATCAGCTCGATCCTGTGTTGCTGCAGCGCCGACTGCAGTACCGCCTCGAACGCCGCGCGATCGTTACCGAAACCCTTGCTGTCGATCGTAAGCGTCGGGACATGGCTTGCGCTCGCTTTTTCGAGCCCGCCGGCATCCGCCCTGTTCGAAATGACCAGCACAACCTCGGCCGGGAAGTCCGCTGCCGCAGCGGCCCGGATCAATGCGGCCATGTTCGATCCACGCCCTGAAATCAGGATTGCGACACGCCGCTTCATGACCTCACCATGAGAGATCGAGATGACCGTTATAGACCACGCGGTGTTCGCCCTCGGCCTGTATCACCTCGCCCAACAACGTAACGCTCTCGCCGCCTTCGGTGAGAATGTCAGTGACCTCTTCCATTGCATTCGTTTTCACGATCGCAATCATGCCGATTCCGCAGTTGAAGGTCCGCAACAGCTCGAGTTCGGCGATACCGCCCTGCTCTGCCAGCCACTTGAATACTGGCAGCACTGGCAACCGCGCCAGATCGATCCCGACGCCGAGATGCTTCGGTAGCACGCGCGGAATATTGTCCGTGAAGCCCCCGCCGGTGATGTGGGCAAGACCACTGATCGCGTCGGTCTCGCGGATGGCGCGCAGGCATGATTTCACGTAGAGCCGCGTCGGGATCAGCAGCGCGCCACCGAGCGTCATGAACGGCGAAAACGGCGCCTGGGCCTCGAAACCAAGACCCGAGGTTTCGACGATCTTGCGAACCAGCGAGAAGCCGTTGGAGTGAACACCCGAGGACGCCAGACCGATGACGGCGTCGCCGACGGCGATGTCTGCTCGCGGCAACAGCGTACCGCGTTCAGCGGCGCCGACGGCGAAGCCTGCGAGGTCGTAATCGCCATCCTTGTATAGACCGGGCATTTCGGCGGTTTCCCCTCCGATCAGGGCACAGCCGGACTCCCGGCAGCCCTCGGCAACACCGGCAACGATCGCGGCGACAGCATCCGGGTCGAGTTTACCGCAGGCGAAATAGTCGAGAAAGAACAGCGGCTCCGCGCCTTGCACGACGAGGTCGTTGACTGACATCGCCACCAGGTCGATGCCAATCCCGCCGTGCAGACCGGTCTCGATCGCGATCTTGACCTTGGTCCCGACGCCATCAGTGGCTGCGACCAGAACCGGATCCCTGAAGCCGGCCGCCCTCAGATCGAACAAGCCGCCGAACCCGCCGATCTCGGCGTCGGCGCCGCTTCGGGCTGTGGCGCGAACCAGCGGCTTGATCAGGTCGACCAAGCGATTGCCCGCGTCGATATCGACGCCTGAATCTGCGTAGGTGAGCCCGTTTTTGCGGTCGATCATCGCCCTATTCCAACCATGGGCTGGTTACGTCGGATTCCGCTCATGTGCAATGGCCGGGCAAGCAGCACGCCCATATAATGGGGTAATATCATCCACTTAGCTTGGCGTGCGGCTGGACTCCAACAGCCAGCCGGTTTCTGCCGTGTTCAACGGCCGATTTGAGAGAACCAAAAAAGTCGGCGAAACGTCCGGGCAAGATTTCTGAAGTTTCGGGAACGCTGCCAGCGCCTGGCATCTGAGGCGGAACCTTCCACTTACGTTCTGCTTAGGGAAGGGTCACGCAGGTCGCCTCTTGGTCTTCGTGACCCGGCACGGTCCCGCCTTCCCTTGCCCCAAGCCCGACGCGGGACCGTGCCCCTTTTTGCCGACGCAAGCGGCTGAGACGGAGAGATGGATGAGTACACGCCCACAAATATTGACATCCTTGAGCGCTTTCCGAACAAACCAATTTTCCGATGCCGTCGAATGTGTTGGCTCGCGCCTGTGGCTACCTAGTCAAGGACCGCCTGCTCCTTTACTATGTAGATAGAGCCAGTTCAGGCTCCAAAGGACCGGTTTCGTAGAAGACCGGTAGCCGGGAAGCGCCCCCTTGAGCATTCCGAACATCATTACTTTAGGGCGCATTCTGCTAGTGCCGTTCATCGTCTGGGCGATCGCCTCCAGCCAGATGGAAATCGCATTTGCGATCTTCATCATCGCGGGCGTCAGCGATGGGGTAGACGGCTTCCTCGCCAAGCGGTTCAACATGGCGAGCGAACTGGGCGCCCTGCTCGACCCGCTGGCCGACAAGGCGCTTTTGGTCTCGATCTACGTAGCGCTCGGAATCTGGGGTGCGGTGCCGCGATGGATCGTGATCCTGGTTGTCTCGCGTGACATCATGATCGTCACCGCCGTGATTGTCTCATGGTTGTTCGGCAAACCGATCCCGATGAAGCCGTTGATGGTGTCGAAGCTCAACACCGTGGCGCAGGTGGCATTCGCCGCGCTGGTGCTCGCAGCGCTGGGTTTCGGTTTCAATTCCTCGCCGTACGATCTGATCCTGATGGGCCTTGTGACGATCTTTACTTTGGTTTCCGTATCCCTCTATCTCGTGGAATGGGTACGGCACATGAGCACGATTGAAGCCAAGTAATCATGCGCCCTTCCGGCATGGAGTAACTTCAGGTGTCAGCCCCGCGCGTTGGACCCCGTCAGCTTGCATTTGCGCTGCCGCACGCGGAGAGTTTGACCCGGGACAATTTTCTCGAAGGGCCAGCCAATGCCGCGGGCTTGGCGCTGGTCGATAGCTGGCCCGAATGGCCCAACCGGATCATGCTCGTGGTCGGGCCGGAGGGGGCCGGCAAGAGCCATCTCGCGGCCATCTGGGCGGAGCAAGCAGGCGCGCGATCCACATCGGCGCGTGCGCTGACCGCGTCCGCTGTGCCGGCTGCATTGGCCACGGGAGCGTTGGTCGTTGAAGATTTGAATTCGTCAGAATTTGACGAACGCGCGCTATTTCATTTGCTAAATCTGGCGCGCGAAGACGAGGCTTTCGTTCTGATCACTGCGCGTACGCCGCCACTGGCGTTTCAAATCGAATTGCGCGATCTGCGCTCGCGTCTGCGTGCCGTTCCGGCAATATCGCTGCTGCCGCCTGACGATCAGCTGTTCCGCGCGCTGGTGGTCAAGTTTTGTGAGGACCGCCAATTGGCGGTCGATGAGAGCGTGGTCGGCTATCTGGCAACCCGGATCGAGCGGTCCTATGCGGCGGTTCGGCGGGCTGTCGAATTGCTGGACGCCGAAGCCTTGCGTCTGGGCCGGCCGGTCACCCGGGCGCTGGCCGCGGAACTGTTGCGCGGCGCCTGATTGAGGCAGGCTCTCCCCGCCTTGACGGCGCACGCGCGGGGAACGTCAATGTCATTGAAACGTCATCGCGATAACACATCCTTGCGCCGCCTCTGCGGGAATTGCGCCGGCGTCCGCCCCGGGATAGATTGAAGTTCATGGAATCCGCGCAAGCCGTTGTAATAAAAGAAAAAGAAGCGGAGGTGGAGCGCGGTCCGACGATCGCCCATAGCCCCGAACGCTTCATCAACCGCGAGCTTTCCTGGCTGCATTTCAACCGCCGGGTGCTGGAGGAGTCCGTCAATACGGGCCATCCGGCGCTCGAACGGGTGCGATTCCTGTCGATTTCCGCCAATAACCTTGATGAATTCTTCATGGTTCGGGTCGCTGGCATCAAGGCCCAGGTGCGGGAAGGCATTACCGAGCGCAGTCCTGACGGGCTTACTCCGGCCGAGCAGCTTGGCCTCATTAACGAGACCGTTTCAAATCTCGCCATTGATCAGCAGGCGATCTGGCGTGATATGCGCGCGATCCTCGCGGAGGTCGGTATCGTTCTTGTCGATGGGCGGGACGTTACAAAAACCGAGCGAACCTGGATCGAGGACCATTTCCTCCACAACATCTTCCCATTGCTGACGCCGCTTGCGATCGACCCGGCGCATCCGTTCCCGTTCATTCCGAGCCTCGGATTTACCATCGCGCTAAATCTGACACGGGTCTCCGATGGCAAGCCGATGAACGCGCTGATTCGCATGCCCGGCAAGATCGATCGGTTCATTCGGCTCCCTACGGGTAAGGATGGCGCGGTGCGCCTGATCACGCTGGAGCAGGCCACCGGGTTGTTCATCGGCCGGCTGTTCCCAGGGTATACCGTCAAAGGCCAGGGCGCTTTCCGCATCATCCGCGATTCCGAACTCGAAATCGAGGAAGAAGCGGAAGACCTGGTCCGGCTGTTCGAAACCGCGCTGAAGCGGCGGCGGCGCGGATCGGTGATCCGGCTCGAGATCGAAGCCAAGATGCCGGAAGAACTGCGGGCGTTCGTGCAGCAGGCGCTTTCCACAGCCGATGACGAGGTCCTGCTGGTTGATGGCGTGCTGGCGATGAATGAACTGTCGCAACTGACGCGGCTCGACCGGCCCGACCTCGAATTCGTCCCTTACGTGCCCCGCCATCCCGAACGCGTGCGCGAGCACGGCGGCGATATTTTCGCCGCGATCCGGCAAAAGGATTTGATCGTTCATCACCCTTACGAATCTTTCGATGTGGTGGTGCAATTCCTGCAACAGGCCGCTCGCGACCCCGATGTCGTCGCCATCAAACAGACGCTGTATCGGACCTCGAACAACTCGCCCATCGTACGGGCGCTGGCAGAGGCCGCAGAAGCCGGAAAGTCAGTGACGGCGCTGATCGAACTCAAGGCGCGCTTCGATGAGGAGGCCAACATCCGCTGGGCACGCGATCTTGAACGCGCCGGCGTACAGGTCGTTTATGGATTTCTCGAACTGAAAACCCATGCCAAGCTATCGCTGATCGTTCGCCGCGAG
>VAZS01000002.1 GCA_005884855.1 Alphaproteobacteria bacterium
AACGCTTTAGAGCGCGTCGGTGTCGGTTTCGCCGGTCCGTATCCGCAAAGCGTTATCGATCGGGGTCACGAAGATCTTGCCATCTCCGATCTGGCCGGTGCGCGCGCTCAAGGTGATGACCTCGACCGCTTTTTCCGCGAGATCGGACGAGACCGCGATTTCGATTTTCAGTTTTGGCAAAAAATTCACGACATATTCGGCGCCGCGGTAGATTTCGGTATGGCCTTTCTGGCGGCCGTAACCCTTGACCTCGGTTATGGTCATGCCGTGAACGCCGATCGCGGTCAGCGCCTGGCGCACCTCGTCAAGCTTGAACGGTTTGATAATGGCAACGAGGAGCTTCATGGTCAGGCCTTCATTCTCTCACAAATACCGGTCGGCGCGCTCGATCGGCGGCCCCGGCGCAATCTGGCAGCTTTTTGTGCAAATGACACAAAAAGCCGCAACTACAAACGAAAATCCATTGCCGCGCCGTTGCTCCTGCACGCTGACGCCGGCTTGTTGAGGTCGCCAAACGGCTGCCCGGCAGGTCTGGCGCGAGGTGAACCGGTCATTTCCGCTGGCGCAGCGAGCCCTCCTGAGCCACCGAGGCTACCAGCGTGCCGTCCTGAGTGAAGATCATGCCGCGGGTGAGCCCGCGGCCGCCTTGCGCGCTCGGCGAGTCCTGGGCATACAGCAGCCATTCGTCGGCACGGAATGGCCGGTGAAACCACATCGCGTGATCGAGGCTCGCCGGCATCATCCGCTTGTCGAACAGGGTGCGGCCGTAACGGGCCATCGCGGCGTCCAGCAACGAGAAATCCGACGCATAGGCCAGCGCGCACATATGCAGCGCCGGATCGTCGGGCAGTTTCGATGCGGTACGGATCCAGACATGGATTCGGCCATCGTCGATCTTCTGGCCGAAGTAGCGGCCGAGCTCGACCGGGCGCAGTTCGATCGGGCGGTCGGATTCATAATAGCGGCGGATGAATTCCGGCATTTCCCGGAACATCGGTTGTTTCGCCACTTCTTCGGCGGTGAGTTTCTCCGGCGGCGGCACGTCCGGCATGCTGTCCTGATGGTCGAAGGTGGCTTGTTCCTCGATATGAAACGAAACCATGATCGAAAAGATCGCGTTGCCGTGCTGAATCGCGGTGACCCGCCGGGTCGAATAGCTCTTGCCGTCGCGCAGCCGCTCAACCTCGTAAATGATTGGAATCTGCGGATCCCCAGGCAGAATGAAATAGCAGTGCAGCGAATGCGGCAGCCTTCCTTCAACCGTGCGGCAAGCCGCCACCATCGCCTGTCCGATCACCTGACCGCCGAACACCCGCTGCCAGCTCGTCTTCGGGCTGTTGCCGCGGAACATGTTCACCTCGATCGGTTCGAGATCGAGGATCGAAATGAGGTCGATCAGTCCTTTGGACATTCAAGCGCTTTCGGTTTGTGGTTCGGCGGTGGCACCAATTGTTGTCATTCCGGGATGCGTAACACAGGGGAGATTTGGACCTTGTTTGGCGGCCCTGTTTGGCCCAGCTAATATGATGTAGCAAGTATAGTCTCATGACCTGAGGCGTAAGGTTCTTAGCATGTCCGCACAGCCAAGCATCGTTATCGGGGGCGGCGCGTTTGCGGGACTGGCGCTGGCGTTGGCGCTGCGCCAGGGCCTTGGCCCCGATATTCGCGTGATTGTGGCCGATCCGGCACTGGGAGTGCGCCCAAGCCGCGATCCGCGCGCGACCGCCATCGTTGCCGCGTGCCGGCGGCTGTTCGAGGCAATCGGTGTGTGGGATGAGGTCGCGGCCGGAGCGCAGCCGATCCTCGACATGGTCGTCACCGATTCCAAACTGGAGGACGCAACCCGCCCGGTGTTTCTGAGTTTCGAAGGCAATGTCGAGCCGGGCGAACCGTTCGCGCACATGGTCGAAAACAAGTATCTGATCGATGCGCTGGTCCAGCGCGCGGAAGTCGATGGCATCGATCTGCGCCCCAGCCCGGTCACGACTTTTGCCTCGCGGCCAACTGGCGTCGATGTGACCCTGTCTGACGGTAGCGTGATCGAGGCCAGCCTCCTGGTCGCCGCCGACGGCGCGCGCTCGAGATTGCGTGAGCGCGCCGGCATCGCGACCCATGGTTGGGATTACGATCAGTCCGGCATTGTCGTCACCGTCGGGCACGAGCGCGATCATCACGGCCGGGCCGAGGAACATTTCCTGCCCTCAGGGCCGTTCGCGATTCTGCCGCTGAGTGGAAAACGTTCCTCGCTGGTGTGGACCGAGAAGCGCGCCGCGGCCGCGCGCATCGTCGCCTTGAGCGAAGAGGAATTTCACCGCGAACTCGAGCAGCGGTTCGGCCTGCATCTCGGCGAGGTCAAGGTGCTGGACAAGCCGCGCGCGTTTCCACTGGGTTATTTCGTGGCGCGCTCGTTCATCGGCGAACGGCTGGCGCTGGTTGGCGACGCCGCGCATGTGATTCACCCGATCGCGGGGCAGGGGCTCAACATGGGGCTGAAGGATGTGGCGGCGCTGGCGGAAGTGGTGGTCGACGCGGCGCGGCTCGGCATGGACCTGGGGCAGGCGGACGTGCTCGAACGCTATCAGCGCTGGCGGCGGTTCGACACCATGGCGATGGGCGTTGCCACCAACTCGCTGAACTTCCTGTTCTCGAATAACTCGAAGTTGCTGCGCACCGTGCGCGATATCGGACTGGGACTGGTCGACCGCGCACCGCCGCTGAAAAGCTTATTCATTCGGCAGGCCGCAGGACTTGCCGGCGAGGTGCCGCGGTTGTTGAAGGGCGAGGCGTTGTAGACGCGCGCCTGTTGTCCGCGCTCCCCGCCGGACGCGAATGATTTTCTGATTTCAATTGTCAAACAGCCAACCACCGTCACAGCAATACGGCGCGAGATCACACACACCTGCGCGATCTCGCCGCGAACCGTTCGTCGTCCCTGCGAAAGCAGGGACCCATACCCACCGATGTTCGTGGTTGTGAAACGTATCGGCCACTTGTGCCCAACGAGAAGCCGCGGCGTCGCGATGAGCGCATTGCGCTCACGCGTGGGTCCGGGATCGCGCTTGCTTTCGCTCGCTTGTCCGGGACGACGGCGTTGAATTTCCGATTTGATTTCAAAAGCAATCCATTGCTTGCACGGCGACCGTTCTTCACCTCGCCCCGCTTGCGGGGAGAGGTCGCGAGCATCTTGCGAGCGGGTGAGGGGGAGTCTCAAGCAGGCTCGGACCCGCGGATAGTCCCCTTCACCCGGAGACTTTGCTTCGCGCCGTCTCCGACCTCTCCCCGCAAGCGGGGCGAGGTGAACCAGCTGCGCCTGCACACACACCTGCGCGATCTCGCCGCGAACCGTTCGTCGTCCCTGCGAAAGCAGGGACCCATACCCACCGATGTTCGTGGTTGTGAAACGTATCGGCCACTTGTGCCCAACGAGAAGCCGCGGCGTCGCGATGAGCGCATTGCGCTCACGCGTGGGTCCGGGATCGCGCTTGCTTTCGCTCGCTTGTCCGGGACGACGGCGTTGAATTTCCGATTTGATTTCAAAAGCAATCCATTGCTTGCACGGCGACCGTTCTTCACCTCGCCCCGCTTGCGGGGAGAGGTCGCGAGCATCTTGCGAGCGGGTGAGGGGGAGTCTCAAGCAGGCTCGGACCCGCGGATAGTCCCCTTCACCCGGAGACTTTGCTTCGCGCCGTCTCCGACCTCTCCCCGCAAGCGGGGCGAGGTGAACCAGCTGCGCCTGCACACACACCTGCGCGATCTCGCCGCGTGAAAACGCCCGAGCTTTGTCAATACCACCCTCGAGAACAGAGGGCGCAGGGAAATCCGGGTGCTCGCTGCACCCGCAGTCTCGCGTGCAAAAATAAATGAGCACACGAGGTAGTCACCACGGTCACACCGGATTCAACCGGCTTTCCCCGCGCAATGGTTTTAACGGTTTCCTTCGCGCTCTCCCCAGTGACCGGGCTTTCTTGCCACTGTCGCCTGCAGAAAATTTCCGCAAGCTTGACGCCAGCGTCGGGGCGTCAGGACCACACGACTTCACCGTCCGCCCCAGTGCCGTTCGTCAGCAGCACTGCAGGCGTCCACCGCATCCCGCGCCCAACGTTCGTGACGACCGCGAAGCGCCCCTCTTTGTGAGCACGGGACCGCGGGAGTTCTAGATTTGATTTGGGCAAATCGCGAAGCGGAATATTTTTTCAATCGGGGCTGGACATCCATGCACGTGATTTGCTCGTCGGGCAGCCGGCCCCTCTGCTGTTCACTGGGCTTAGTTGTTCTCACCACTGGAGCCGGTGGTTATGGGTCCTGCTTTCGCGCGGACGACATGAAGCTACAGTTGTCCGCATCGTTCAACGGGAGAACAAGCAACGCGAGCGCGGCGAGAACCGCCACAACACCCACGTTCTCACTCGATCTTGCGCGCCTCCTCCGGCAGCATGATGGGGATGCCGTCTCGGATCGGATAGGCAAGTTTTGCGGAGCGAGAGATCAACTCCTGCCGCGTTGCATCGAATTCGAGCGGCCCCTTCGTCAACGGACAAACCAGAATCTCCAGCAGTTTGGGATCGACGGTGCCTTCCATGCGTTCGGGCGAGGCGGTCATGCGTGGTCTCCGGATTTTGAGCATTGATGTAGCATATCCGCTTGCAGATTGCAGGCCGCCTCTATTGCAGCGCGATCCGCAGCAGTTCCTCGTATAATGCCTGCTGAGTTGGCTTCGGCACCGGCTTGTCCGACAGCGCAAAGCCGAGAAATGCCCAGTAAAGAATCTGCGCGCGGGCGTAGGCAATCCTGGACGAAAGCCCGGAAGCCCTCAGCAGGTTCTCCACATAGCCCAGCCTGCGCCGGTCAATGGCCTGCACCGCGCTACGGGCCGCTGGATAAACACTGGCCCAGGTGCGGACCGCATTCTCCAGCGCCGGTTTTGCGCTGAACACGCGGCGCAACAGCAACGGCAACCGTTCGTCTCTGTCCGACGCGGCCTCGAGCTTGGCAATGATCTGCTCCGCAGCGATCTCGCGCCAATGCTTGAGGATCGCGGCATGGAATGCGCCGATGTCGGTGAAATGCCAATAGAAGCTGCCGCGCGACACGCCCAGCGCTTTTGCCATCGGGTCCGCTTTGAGCGCCGTAAAGCCGTTCTGGGCCAGGATCTTCAGCCCCCGATTGAGCCAGTCCTCTCGCGAAAGTTGATCGTTCATGTCCATCCCTGCGACATCTTACCATACACTGCTGTATTGACACGCGCCAGCCTTCGTCTTTTAGTTCACCATACAGTACTGTATGGAGGCGAAGCCGATGAGAGATGTTTTACTGCAATGTGCGGGTTTGGCCGCGATCGCGGTCGCGCTAATTCACGGGGTGCTCGGCGAGACCAAGGTTCTGGCGCGCGCCACCATCCAGCCAGAGCGTTTGCGCACTCTGATCCGGCTGGTCTGGCAGGCTGGCACGGTGGCCTGGATTGGCGGCGGCGTGCTGTTGATAGCCGCGCCCATCGTGGCATCGGCACCGGCGCGGCATTGGATCGTGGTGACGTTCGCTTGCGTGTTTGCCTTCGGCGCGCTCGCCAACGCTGTGGCCACGAGCGGCCGGCATTTCGGCTGGATCGCGCTGAGCGCGGTGGTCGGGCTGGCCGTCGCCGGCTACTAGCAGGTCCTTGCGGAAAACCCGGAGGAGAAGAGTAGTCGGGCGGGTCACGCAATTGGACGAATTTCAGAATAAGACCGTATGCAAGCCAACAAGACCGGCCTTCCCACCCAAAGCTGGCGTCAGGTATCGGCCCGCGGGCGATGCCCCCATTTATAAAGCCCTCGTTTATGAAAGTCTTGGGACTAAGGAGGAGAAGCGGATGAACAAGAGCAGGTCGCAGACGAGCGAATCTCCTTCTCAATTGATCGACGCGAAAATCCAGGAGCTAGGCGACTGGCGCGGCAAGATGCTCAGCCGACTCCGTACCTTGATCAAGCAAGCCGATCCCGAGGTCGTCGAGGAATGGAAATGGAGAGGGGTGCCGGTCTGGTCGCACGACGGCTTGATCTGCACAGGCGAGACTTACAAGAACGTCGTGAAGATGACCTTCGCCAAAGGCGCGGCTCTGAAGGATCCTTTGCGCCTCTTCAACTCCAGTCTTGAGGGCAACACAAGGCGTGCCATCGACTTCCATGAGGGCGACAAGATAGACGAGCAGGCGTTGAAGACCCTCATTCGCGCCGCGGTGAGCTTGAACAAGTCCAAAGCCAAAAGCTGATCCACGGAATCAAAGCTTCGCACGCTCTCATTGGCGCGTGATACGCCAGATCGTGCCGCCGGCATCTTCGGAGACCAGCAACGCTCCGTCGTGCGCGACCGCCACGCCGACGGGGCGGCCCCAGACCTCGGAATCATTGACGACAAACCCGGTCAGGAAATCCTGGTATTCGCCGGTGGGCACGCCATCCTTTAGACGGATGCGAATGACCTTGTAGCCCGTGCGCTTCGACCTGTTCCAGGAGCCATGCTCGGCTGCGAACCCGTCACCCCGATACTCGGCTGGAAACGAGCCACCGTTGTAGAACGTAAGCCCGAGCGAAGCCGAATGCGCCTGGATCAACACGTCCGGAACGGTGACTTTGCCCTTCAGGTCGGGACGCTTGCCAGCGTGGGCAGGATCCTCGTTCTGCCCGATATAAAACCAGGGCCAGCCGTAAAACGCGCCCTCGCGAACCCTGGTGACGAAGTCGGGTACAAGATTGTCCCCCATGGCATCACGCTCATTGGTCGAGCAGTATAGATCGCCGGTTGTGGGATGAATGGCGAGACCTACGCAATTGCGGATGCCGGTGGCGAACACGCGCGGGTTTTTCCCGTCAGGGTCGAACGCCAGCACGTCGGCCCGCTCAGTCTCGCTTCCCCAGCTCGCGCCGAGCGGATGTCTGTCGATCCAAGCCTGCAATCCTCCGGGCGGGCTTCCCATGCCCTCACCATCATTGCCGGCGGAGCCAACCGAGACCAGCATCCGCTTGTCGTCGTTGCTGAACACGACGTCTCTGGTTGAGTGGCCGTAGCCGTGTGGCAAGTGCGCGACGGTCTCGGGTCTGCCGGTTGGCTTGAGGTCGCCCATTGCATAGGGAAAGCGAACGACGCGATCGGTGTTGGCGACGTAGACCCATTGAGGATTGTTGCCGCTTGGAAAGAAGGCGATCCCGAACGGCCCGTTGAGAGCGCTTGCGAAGACCTCATCCGCAGATGGTTTGGCCGCACCGTCAGCGGCACGCAAGACCCGAATTCTGCCGGCCCTGGTTTCCGCGATGAAGATGTCTCCATTTGGCGCCACCCTCATCTGGCGCGGTCCCCTTAGTCCGCTGGCGAACAGCTCGACTTTGAATCCATCGGGAACCTGCGGGATTGCAGTTGGGGGCCGCGGCACCAGATGCGAGGTATTGGCCGAGGAGGGGCTGGCGCCCGGCCGCGGCAGATCGCTGGGCCTTATCAGGCGAATAACGCCGGGCTTGTCGGCTCGCCAGTCGCCGAACGCGGCTGGGCCAACCAGTGGCCCGGATTCGGCGAGGGCGCCGGCGGCCCCGGCGCCAATCAATATCCCGGCGATCCCCTGTCGAAGCATGAACTGCAAAGTATTGTCCTCAATGCTGGCTATGATATTTCGCAAGCAAATTCAGAAAAACCGCTGCTTGTTGCGGTGCTGCCGCGGCCCGCCTCGGCGCAAAGTAGCCAAGCAGCAAATTAGAATGTCTCCAGTTTAGAGCGAGTCTCTTTGCCCCTCCCACAGCAAAAAGCTAGCTGAAGGACCTCAAACAACAGATATTGCGGCTGGGAAGAACGCGAGTGACGATACGGACCGGACTATATCATGCCATTGCGCTCTGCGCGGCGGCTTGCCTTTCAGGCGGAGCTGCGCGAGCCGAGGACGCAAGCTCCTGGCGTGACCTCGAGACCAAATACATCTTCGGATTTACCACCGGCTCCGGTATCGGCCTTGAGGGCGAGAAGGAATTCACCACCGACACCATCGGGCGGTTCGGCAAGCGCGGCGGTCACTACGCCGCGACCGAGACCAAGTACGAGTTCGAATTTACGCCAACTCAATTCATACAGATCGAGTTTGGCGCGCTCGGATCGACCCACCATATCGCCGGCGTACCCGATCTCGATGACCGCAGACAGTTCGCATTTAGCGGAGCTTTCGCCGAGTTCCGCTATCTCGCGCTGGAACGAACCTCGAGCAATCCGCTCGCGGTAACTTTGGCGTTCGAGCCCACAGTGCGGCGGATCGACGAGACCGCCGGCGAGCGCGTGCGCAACTACGAATTCGAAACCATCATCAATGCCGACCTCGAACTGCTAAAAAATCGGCTGTTTGCGGGGTTCAATGTGCTCTACGAGCCCGAAATCACCTGGGGTGCGGCGGGCGAGGTCCAGCGCGAAGCCAAGTTTGGCGGGTCGGCGGCACTGTCGCTTCGGGTCGCCTCCAACGTGGTATTGGGCGGTGAGGTCTGGTATTTAAGGCATTACGATGCCGCAAACTTGACGGCTTTCACCGGCGATGCTGTGATGCTCGGTC
>VAZS01000437.1 GCA_005884855.1 Alphaproteobacteria bacterium
AGAGTTCGAGCTAAAGAGCCAGAGAGGAAAATTCGGCGCGAAGGTTCTGGATGGCGAGTTCAAGACGAAGTGTGAGCGTCTAGCCGCGAGCAACAATCCTAACCTATTTCTCATGAACTACGACCTCAGCTCACGGGCCGTCGTTAATCTCTTCATCATGCCAAAGCACTTCTTTGTCCGCGATATCCTCGAAGAGCGCAAACCGCTTGCGGCCACCGCGCGACGGGCCGGATGGATCGGGTCAAGAATTTTGCTCGGCCGCGTTCCCCAGTCGGGAAAAATACAAATCGTTCAGGGCGGCGTCGTTCGCGCGAAAGAACTCGTCCTCGCGGAATGGCAGAAGACGCTTTTCCTCAGGAACGAATCGCCGGAAACGCGCGGTTGGCTGCTCGATGTCATGAAATGCGTGGAGTCGCTCGGTAAACGCGAATTCACGCTCGAAGAGGTTTATGCTTTCGAGCGGCACCTTGGCGATCTCTATCCGGGCAACCAGAACGTCAAGCCGAAGATACGTCAACAGCTTCAATATCTGCGCGATCGCGGGTTTATCGAATTCGTTTCGCGTGGCAATTATCGTTTGCGGTCGTAGGTGATTCGGATGGCGTGGTTTCTCAATTTCTACAGATGCGACCGATGCGAACGGATATGGACTGATGAGTGGTCCTGCACGTGCGACGACGAGTGCCCGCGTTGCGGCGCGCGGGACATGTCGCCGTTCAACAGCGAGGACCTGACGGAGGTTGTCGGGCGGCATGGCGGTGAGTTCATCGCTTTGCGTTCGCCAAGCTCTGCGGAGCACGACCCGGACTACATTGAGGTAGGCCGCTTCCCGACACGTAAAAAGGCAGAGGAATTCCTGGCTGTGCTTGAAACAGAGTAATTCGTCCATATGGATTCCCCGATGTGCAATTGCACATCTGAGTTCGCATCTTCGATGCGCCCGGGATGACGAATTGAGTGTGTGTCGGCCTATCCAATTTGTCGCCCTGTCACTAATAGCCAAATTCGTCATTCCGGAAGTCGCGTAGCGGCTATCCGGAATCCATATTCCCTATCGTGGTTATGCATTCCGGGTTCGCATCTTGATGCGCCCCGGAATGACGAATTGAGTATCCAGTTTGTCGCCCGCCCACAGATGACTAATCTCGTCATTCCGGAAGTCGCGAAACGGCTATCCGGAATCCATACTGCCTATCGTGGCTATGGATTCTCCGATGTGCAATTGCACATCTGAGTTCGCATCTTCGATGCGCCGCGGCATAACAAACTGAGGGCGTCGCGCCGCTGCAAACAAAGTTGGCACAACACCTGATTTTGCGCCCGGCGGGCAAATCAGCGGTCATGCTGTCCAGCCCTGTTGCGAAAAATATTCCGCTTCCCTTACTGGTAGAAGCATCTTTAGAACTCCCGCCATCCCGTTCCACACGAGAGGGGCGTTTCGCGATCGTCACGGACGTTGGGCACGGGATGCGGTGGACGCGGCAGCGTCGGCGCGCAATCGTGATCGCAGGGCGGGGTCCAACCCGTGAGCGATGCACGGGCGTGCAGACGAACGATGTTGCTGCGGACGGCGAAGTCGTGTGGTCCTGACGCCTCGACGCCGGCGTCAAGTTTTGCGGAGGCGAAGTCGGCCCGACCGGAAGCGGATCAGCCATATTCGCAAGACGACGGTGACAAGAAAGCCGATCACCGGGGAGATCACGAAGGAAACCGTTAAAACCATTGCGCGGGGAATGCCGGGCTGCTCCGGTGAACCTGTGGTGACTACCTCGTGTGCTTTTTACTTTTTGCACGCGAGACTGCGGGTGCAGCGCGCACCCGGCATTCCCTGCGCCCTCTCTGAGGGTGGTTGTTGGCAAAGCTCGGGCGTTTTCACGCGGCGAGAACGCGGAGGTGTGTTTCACGTTCGTCGTCCCTGCGAAAGCAGGGACCCATAACCACAAGTGTTGCTTGGAGCAAAAGCTGTCAGCCACCATGCCAAAGGGATGCCCGGGACATCGGCGCGAAGCAACGCTTCGTCGCCTCGCCCGGGCATGACGCGTGCTGCGGGTACAGCGACGACGACGGACTGTCCGCCGCATCCGCCGTGCCCCCTCGCCTGTCCCGCGCTGGCGTTGTAAACGAAGGCATGACCCTGCCGAAAAAGCCGTCTGCCGACATCAAGCTTTTGACAAAGGAGCTACGCGCGGGAAGCCGCGCGGCCCTGGCCCGTGCCATCACCTTGATCGAGAGCCGGCGCGGCGATCATCAGGCCTCCGCGCGCGACCTGGTTCAGACTGTCGACCCCTCCTCCGCCCGCACCGGTGGCTCGATCCTCGGCGACAAGACGCGGATGGCGCGGCTTGCCGCCTCTGACAAGGCCTATATCCGGCCCTCGCCGGCTTCCGGCACGCTCGGCGGCGTCGCTGCGAAGAGCCGCGAGGCGATGCTGTTGTGCGAGGCTGCCGGTTTCGACGTCGTGCTGGTCGAGACCGTGGGCATAGGGCAATCCGAAACCGCGGTCTGCGACATGACCGATTTTTTCCTGGCTCTGATGCTGCCGGGCGCGGGCGACGAGTTGCAAGGCATCAAGAAGGGGCTGGTCGAACTCGCCGACATGATCGCGATCAATAAGGCTGACGGCGACAACATCAAGCGCGCCAATCTGGCGGCGGCCGAATATCGAGGCGCACTGCATATCCTCGCGCCTCGTTCGGAGCACTGGCATCCGCCGGTCCTCACCTATTCGGCTTTGACGGGCGCGGGCATCGGCGCGCTTTGGCAAAAAATTCTCGACCATCGTACAGCGATGAGCGCCTCGGGCGAATTCGCCGCTCGCCGCCGGCAGCAGCAGGTCAAATGGATGTGGTCGATGCTGGAGCAGCGCATGATGGCGCGGCTGCGTGCGGACCAGGCCATTCGTGCCAAGGTGAAAAAGATCGAAGCCGAGGTGGCTGACGGCCGCATCACGCCGGCATTGGCGGCCGAGCAGATTGCGGGCATGCTGAGGTGAAATGAGCCAGAAGCTGCGCATTCTGATCACCGGGTTTGGACCGTTCCCCGGTGCCCCCTTCAATCCGACACAGCCTCTGGTCGCCCGGCTGTTGCGGCTGCGTCGCCCGGCTTTCGCCGATATCGAACTATCCGGCCACATCTTCCCCGTGACCTACAAGGCCGTCGATCGCGAGTTACCGCAGATTGTGGCGGAGCACCGGCCACACGGGCTGTTGATGTTTGGTCTCGCGAACCGCACGCCGTATGTGCGGATCGAGACCCGCGCCCGCAACGCCATCACCATGCTCTGGCCCGACGCCAATCATGATCGCGTGCGCAAGCGGTCGATCAAAGGCGGCGCCGAGGCCATGATGTTCGGCCCGCATACGACCAAATTGCTGCAGGCCGCTGTTGCTACAGGAGTTGATGCGCGAAGCTCACGCGACGCCGGGAGCTACCTCTGCAATTACCTGAGCTGGCGAGCAATCGAAACGACCTGCGAGAAAAAAGGTCCGGCGCTCGCAGCGTTTGTGCACGTACCACCGCTCGCGAGCGGAGTAGTTAGGCAACGCCGGGGCACGCCGAACCGCGTGACGCTTGAAGAACTGGTCGATGCCGGTGAAGCCATGCTGCTGGAATTGATCAAACTGACGAAGCAAGCCGTGCGCTCCGGCAAACAACTGATACCGTGAGTTTGAGGTATGTTTTCGGGATTCTTGCGAGGTTAGCGATGAAGAAAAAGATAGATATCGAGCGCGCGCCAATTTCAGCCGGCTCTCGATATCCGGAACCATTCGCGGGGCCGTGCCAGAACAAGATCAGGCATCGGCTCGGGGTGGCGGCAGGGCTCAAGGAAATCGGCATCAACCTGCTTGAACTGGCCCCGGGCGCCTGGTCCAGTCAACGGCATTGGCATACTCGGGCAGAGGAGTTCGTCTACGTCCTGGAGGGAGAAGTCGTGCTGGTGACCGAAGGCTGTGAGGAGATCCTGCATGCCGGAGATTGCGCCGCTTTTCTCCCGGGGGACCCCGACGGACATCACTTGCAAAATCGGTCCGGCTCTGCGGCGCGCGTTCTTGAAATAGGATCGGCAGAATCCGCAAACGACGAGGCAACCTATCCAGACGTGGACCTGCGGGCATCTGCATCGGGATATTTTCACAAGGACGGAAAGCCGTACTGAACGGGGTCGCGACAAGCTGCCGGCTTGTTTGATTGCCGGGCGACGATCCTGCCCGGATTAAGATTCAATTAATTTCCTGTACGTAATAATACGCCCATGAGAGTCGCAATGGCCACGACGATTGCTCTCTTCGCCATCGGTCTGGTGGACGCGCACTTCAATGACGCGCGCTACACCCGCGCCGCTACGAATATGCTTTCTCAAATCGTGCGCTCGTTCGGCTGACCTCGATGGATGAAAAGCGAAGCGTGCAGCGGCATCGGCTTTTAAAGCCGGGAACCATCGAGTTCGGTGGTGGCGCGGTCACTTGCATGGTCCGCAACATGTCGAAAACCGGGGCGGCACTCGACGTAACCAGCCCCGCTGGAGTGCCGGAGCATTTCACCCTGGTGTTTGATTCCGAGGGGCTGCATCTGCCTTGCCATGTTGTTTGGCGGAAGCAAAAGCGAATCGGCGTCGCGTTCGATTGAGTGACATGCCGGAGCGGGAACGTGTTGCAGTTGGCGCGAGGAGTTCATGAGACGCTTCGCTGTTTTGATCGCCGCAGCCTTTGTGATGGTCTCCTGCTCCCCCGCAGAGGAAGTCACAGGATCGATCCACGCCAAATGCGCAAACGAGCTTTTCACCTCATACAATCGCAAAGTGATGAATCAGTGCGTGGCGGTCTGTATAAAGTGCGATCGCGGCAGCATGACCACCTGCTCGACCTCCTGCACGTTGAAGGGGGCCCAATAAAAACCCGTCGCAGTGGGTTTCGTTGGGACCCTAGAGCGCGTTCCGCAACAACGGGTAGCGGTCCGCTATCGACTTCATGCTTGGTCTGATGTCCGAATTGGCGTCCGTCTCTGACCGCCCCGCTAGCTCTGGCACCAGCGATTTCGCTTCCCTGGGCAAGGCGTGCCCGTGCGGCAGCGCTCCATTGGCGCGAGCGATCCATGACCTCTCGATGACGGAGCGGTCGCGAGACGGATCGTCCGATGACAGATCGCGCCAGAGCTGGACCGCGGCTTTGGCCTCCTGGATGTTCTCGAGAACGCCTCGCTCGCTGTGGA
>VAZS01000003.1 GCA_005884855.1 Alphaproteobacteria bacterium
CCGACCACGGCGACCTGATTTTTTCGCATGATGCTTAGCCCTTCGCCGGACGGAACAGGGGAAGAGTGATCTTGTCATCGAGCTTCTCAAACGCGACTTCCAGCTTCATGTCGAGTTCGAGCGCCTCGGGCGTTTGCGGGCAATCGACAATGTTGCTCATCATTCGCGGGCCTTCGTCCAGTTCTACCACGGCGATTGCGTAAGGCGGCGTGAAACCAGGGGCGGCGGGACGATGGTTGATGACGTAGCTGTAAAGCTTTCCTTTGCCGCTGGCCTTGAACACGCTGACCTTGCGCGAGGCGCAGGCCGGGCAGAATGGGCGCGGCGGAAAATACACGTTTGCGCAGGCGTCGCAGCGCTGCAGGCGCAGCTCGCCCGCCTGTGTACCATCCCAGAAATGCTGGGTTTCCGGCGTCGGTTTTGGTTTTGCGCGCGCGGGTTCAGCCATCCTGATTCCTCCCTTGGGGCGGGTCTCGCTTCCGGCCGCCTACTTCTGCCCTTGATGCGACATTGGACGGCCCAGCGTCAACGGTCCAGCCGAGCTCCCGCATGGCGCGTATTCCGGCACGCGCACTATTCTCGAAGCGCCGCCGCTTGTGCCGTTATCACCGGTCGCGGTACATTGGGCCCCAGAAACAAGACATGCGGAGGATGCCGTACTGAAGAGCCCGGGTGCGGTCCTGGTGAACAACAAATCGAGCAGCTACAGGACCCGCAAATGCTGAACATTCCGACGCTTGCCGCTCTGGCCGATGATCTGGGCAATGGCCGCACCACCGCGCGCAAGATTGTCGATGGATGCCTCGCCCGGATCGCCGATAAATCGGGCGAGGGCGCGCGGACCTTCATTCATGTCGATGCCGAAGCCGCCATCGAAGCGGCGGAAGCAATGGACCGGCTGCGCGAGGTCAACGCGGCGCCGTCGCCTTTTGCAGGCATTCCCGTTTCCATCAAGGACCTGTTTGACATCAGGGGCCAGGTCACTCGGGCGGGCTCGCGTGCGCTGGAAGATTCAGCCCCGGCGGAAGCCGATGCGACGGTGGTGGCGCGGCTGCGGCGGGCCGGCTTTGTCGTGATCGGCCGCACCAACATGACCGAATTCGCCTATTCCGGCATCGGCATCAATCCGCATTACGGCACGCCAAAGAGTGTATGGCAGCGAAATGTGGGGCATGTCCCCGGAGGATCGTCGTCGGGCGCTGCGGTCTCGGTGGCCGACCGGATGGCGCATGGCGCGCTCGGCACCGACACCGGCGGCTCGTGCCGGATCCCGGCAGCTTATAACGGCATCGTCGGCTTCAAGCCGACCCAGCGGCGCGTCCCGCTGGACGGTGGCGTGCCCTTGTCGTTCACGCTCGACAGTTTCGGAGCGCTGGCGCGCAGTGTCGCATGCTGCGCCGTACTCGACGCGGTACTCGCTGACGATCCGCTCATCCCCCTGCAGCCGCGTCCGATCAAGGGGATGCGACTTGCGGTGCCGACCACGGTCGCGCTCGATGAGCTCGATGATGAAGTAGCGCGAGCTTTCGAACGGGCACTTGAGGTGCTGTCGCGCCAGGGCGCGCTGATCGAACGGATTGCGTTTCCGGAATTCCTGGATGTTGGAGTGATGAACGCCAATGGCGGCTTTGCCGCCGCGGAAAGCTACGCATGGCACCGCTATCTGATCGCCAGCAAGGGCGACGTTTACGACCCTCGGGTCTCGATGCGCATCCTGCGCGGTCAAAGCCTGAGCGCGGCCGATTACGTCGATTTGCTCGGCGCGCGAAAGTCGCTGATCGAGCGGTCCACGCCTCGCCTCGCTGCGTATGACGCGCTGATTCTGCCGACCACCGCCAATACGCCGCCTCGGATCGACGATCTCGCCGATGACAAGGCCTTCGCCAAGGCGAACGTCCTGTCGCTGCGAAATTGTACGCTGATCAACATGATCGACGGCTGCGCGATTTCCTTACCCTGTCACCGCGAAGGGGAAGTCCCGGTCGGGCTGATGCTGGCCGCCGCAGGCGGCGGGGACCGCCGCATCTTAGAACTCGCGGCCGGAATGGAGGCTGTCATCCGTGTTTGATCTCACATTCACCATCGATGCCCAGGATACCACGACCCCGCTGACCTTGCCGATCGACCAGGCAGTGATCGCCGGCTGGACCGGGCGCGATCCGGTCGCGCGTGACAAGCACATCGCCGAACTGGAAGCGATCGGCATTGCCCGTCCGGCTAGCACTCCGATCTATTATCGTGTCTCCGCACGGCGGCTGACGACGGACGATAGCATCGAAGTCTGTGGCGGTGACTCCAGCGGCGAGGTGGAATTCGTGCTAATCGGATGGCAAGGCCGTATCTTCGTCGGTCTCGGCTCCGATCACACCGATCGAAAGGTAGAGAGCTACAGCGTTACCGTATCGAAGCAGATGTGTGACAAAGTTATGGCTCCCGTACTCTGGGAAATCGAGGACGTCAGGGATCACTGGGATCAAATGGTCCTGCGGTCATTCGCCTGGATTGACGACGCGCGTGTGCTTTACCAGGAAGGCACGCTCGACAACATGCTCCCTGTCGGGGAACTGATTGAGCGCGCCTTCGGCGACAAAGGATTCCCGGACGGCTGCGCGATGTTCGGCGGAACATTTGCGGCCAAAGGCGGCATCCGCCCGGCGACCCGCTTCGAGTTCGAGCTTGAAGATCCCGTTCTCAAGCGCAGCATTCGCCATGCCTATGACGTGATCGTGCTGCCGGTGCTCGGCTAACTAGTTATCCCCGCCATCTTCATGGCCACGGAAATCGGGTGGCGCCGCGCGCCAGGATTTGCGAAATTCGCGTTCATGAAATCCACTGCAAGAAAATCGACTGCAAGAAACATCGCCCATCCTGTGCCGCCCTCCGATATCGCAGGGCGGATCGATGCCATCGACTGGACAGAAGCAAGCCGCGATCTGGACGCGCACGGCTGTGCCGTCCTCAAGGGATTACTGTCCACCGAGCAATGCCGCGCGCTCGCAGCGCTTTATCCGGATGATAACCAGTTCCGCAGCCGGATTGTGATGGGACGCCACGGCTTCGGGCGCGGCGAGTACAAATATTTTTCCTATCCGCTTCCCGAGTTGATCGCGGAGCTGCGCCCGGTGCTCTACGGGCGGCTTCGTGATACGGCCAATCGCTGGAACGAGGCGATGGCAATCGACATTCGTTATCCCGAAACGCACGAGGCATTCCTGAAGCGCTGCCATGCGGCAGGCCAGACCCGGCCGACCCCGCTGCTGCTTCAATACGAAGCCGGCGACTACAACTGCCTCCATCAGGATCTCTATGGCGAACACGTGTTTCCGCTTCAGGTCGCGATACTGTTGTCGGAGCCGGGTCGCGATTTCACCGGCGGTGAGTTCGTGCTGACCGAGCAGCGGCCACGTATGCAGTCGCGGCCGGAAGTGGTGCCGCTCGGCCAGGGGGACGCGGTGGCTTTTGCTGTGCATTTCAGGCCGGTTCAGGGGACGCGCGGAACTTATCGCGTCAATCTTCGCCACGGCGTAAGCCGGGTCCGCTCCGGCCACCGTCATACGCTTGGCGTGATTTTTCACGATGCGAAATGAATGCGTAATCCCGTGACGGCGGATTTGTTTGAAAGCGTTCGGACTGTCCCACTGTTGCAGGAGACGATGGCCGAAGGAGCGGTGCTGCTGCGCGGATATGCCAGGCCATTCGAACTCGAACTGATGCGCGTACTAGGCCGCATCCTCGAGCAGGCGCCATTTCGGCGCATGCTGACGCCAGGCGGTCATCAGATGTCCGTCGCGATGACAAACTGCGGTAGCTATGGCTGGGTTACCGATCGTACCGGTTATCGTTACGATCCCAACGATCCGGAAGGCGGAAAGCCTTGGCCACCGATGCCGCCGGTTTTTCGCGAGCTTGCCGAGCGAGCGGCGGGCGGAGCCGGTTTTGCTGGATTCTCACCTGACGCGTGTTTGATCAATTGCTACCAGCCCGGCGCTCGCATGTCGCTGCATCAGGACAGGGACGAGCACGATCTAAGCGCGCCAATCGTTTCGGTTTCGCTGGGTTTGCCCGCGACCTTCCTGTTCGGCGGATTGAAGCGCAGCGACAAACCGAACCGCTTTCGCCTTGAGCATGGCGACATTGCGGTGTGGGGCGGGCCGGCGCGGCTTGCCTTTCACGGCGTCGCGCCGCTCGCGGACGGCGAGCACACCTTGCTAGGCCGGCAGCGCATTAATCTGACGTTCCGCAAGGCGCGCTGATCGCGTTAGCGAGCGATGCCGAGTTACATGGTTTCCAGCCGATCGAGAAACGGTTCCTGGCTGGCGAGAATTTTATTTCGCGCTACGGGAAGCGTGAACCATGCCGCGCGATCGATCTCGGGAATGTAGATGGCGCGGCCACTTCGAGGCGGCCATTCGATGGCGATCTTGTTGCTGCGCACCGTGGCCACGTCCAACGTGCCTTCCAGCGCATAGGCGACAACGATCTTGCCGCCGCGCTGACGCAGCTTGCCAAGCGGCCGCAGCGGACCTTTCGGATCGACGCCAAGTTCCTCGGCGAATTCCCGGCGGGCGGCAATTTGCGGATCTTCGCCCTCTTGATATTCCCCTTTCGGAATAGACCAGGCGCCAAGATCGCGATTGCGCCAAAATGGTCCGCCAGGATGCACAAGGAGAACGACCATCCCGCCTTCGGTGTGATGGTACATCAGGATACCCGCGCTCCTGGTTCCCATGCGGACTCGCCGAGTGCACGAATGAGGGATAACGTGAATTGGCTCAACTCAGCACAGACGAACCAGGCAAGCTACAGCAAATGGATCGGCACTTAGGGGGTCAATTCCTATACGCACCGTTCTTCTGGCCGGCGATCGCCACCGCATCGGCCATCGAAGCTACGTCTTCGATGACGGCCTATTTTCTGGGGCTCGCCAACGACGAACCCACCGTCGACGAGCCGCAAGGCGCCACGCCAAGCAAGATCGCGCTCGAGCTGCCCACCGCTCGGCTGCATGACTTCAGTCTCGCCGATAGCGGGGTTCCCACTCTGTTGTGCACGCCGCTCGCCCTGCACGGAGCCGCGCTTGCCGATCTTGCCGAAGGGCACAGCCTGGTGGCGGCGCTCCGCCTGTCCGGAATCGAGCGCCTCTTCATGACCGCTTGGCGGTCAGCCAGCCCTACCATGCGGTTTCTCGGCATCGACGATTATCTTGCCGATCTCAACGTGCTCGTCGATCGTGTCGGCGGTCTTGTTGATCTTGTCGGTCTCTGCCAGGGAGGCTGGCTATCGCTGCTGTACGCGGGACGGTTCCCGGACAAGGTGCGCAAGCTGGTCATGGCGGGCTCGCCCATCGATATCGCCGCGCAGCAATCCAAATTCTCCTCTGTCGCCGCCGCAACTCCCCTGATCATGTTCGAGAACCTGGTCAATTCAGGCGAGGGCCGCGTGATCGGCCGAAACATCGCGAAGTTCTGGGGCAACGACACTGACGCCGAGAATATTCGTGAATCGCTGCAGCCGGTGCAGCCGGTCGGCTCGCCAGAATTCACCCGGCTCGAAGCCATCTTCAAGCACTGGAATTCCTGGACCATCGATGTTCCCGGCACCTACTATCTCGAGGTAGTCGAGAAATTGTACAAGGCTAACCAGCTTGCCAGTGGGAGCTTCGTCGCGCTGGGCCAACAAATCGAGCTCTCGCGCCTGCGGCTTCCGATGTACCTGCTTGCAGGAAGCGCCGATGAAGTCGTGGCCCCGGAACAATTATTGGCGGTGGAGCGCCTGACGGGAACCCGGCCCGAGTGTCTCCGCCACGATGTTGCGCCTTGCAATCATCTCGGGCTGTTCATGGGCAAACAAACGCTCGAACAATACTGGCCGAAGATTGCGCGCTGGACGAAAGAGCCTCTCGCGTAACGGACCACTAGGCGCCTGCTAAAAAAGTCAGGAACCGTCTCCTATATCATCTAGGTGCCGCAAACCTTGCGCTTCCATTGAGCGGAGAATGCAATGGAGCCGGATCCATCGTCGCGAAAGCAGAGCGTCGCCATCGGCTATATTTTTGCCGCGACAATAGGTGTGGTGGTGCTGCAATGGCTGTTTGTGACCTACAGCACCATCGACACCATTCCCTATAGCGAGTTCGAGCAACTCGTCGGGCGCGGCAGTGTCAGTGAGGTCGCGGTCGGCCAGGACGCGATTCAGGGTAAATTGAAAGAGAAACTGCCGAGCGGAAAGTCGGCCTTTGTCACCGCCCGTGTTGATCCCGCGCTGGCCGAAAAGCTGAACGCCAAGGGCGTCGTCGTGACCGGCGTTCCGTCGGGCGGTCTGTTCCAGACCATTCTGTCCTGGATCGTCCCAGCATTCATGTTTTACCTGATCTGGATTTTCCTGGGGCGCCGCCTTGCGGACCGGCAGGGCTTCGGCGGGCTGATGTCGATCGGCAAGTCGCGGGCCAAGGTCTATGTCGAGAAGGATACCAAGGTCACGTTCGCAGACGTGGCCGGCGTGGAGGAAGCCAAATACGAGCTTCAGGAACTAGTGTTCTTCCTGAAGGACCCGAAAAACTATGGCCGGCTCGGCGCTCACGTGCCAAAGGGCATTCTGCTGGTCGGACCGCCCGGCACGGGAAAAACCTTGCTCGCCCGCGCGGTGGCCGGCGAGGCCGGGGTGCCGTTTTTCTCCATCTCGGGCTCCGAGTTTGTCGAGATGTTCGTTGGCGTCGGCGCGGCGCGCGTTCGGGACCTGTTTGAGCAGGCGCGGAAAGCAGCGCCGTGCATCATCTTCATCGATGAACTGGATGCGCTGGGACGCAGCCGGTCCTCCGGGGCAATCGGCGGCTACGACGAAAAGGAGCAGACCTTAAACCAGTTGCTTGCCGAGCTTGATGGGTTCGATCCCAGCGTCGGCGTCATCTTGCTCGCAGCCACCAACCGCCCCGAAATCCTCGATCCGGCATTGTTGCGAGCAGGCCGTTTCGATCGTCAGGTGCTGGTCGATCGTCCCGACAAGAGCGGGCGTCTCGCCATTCTCACCGTGCACGTCCGCAAAATCCGCGTCGGTAACGATGTCGACCTTGACAAGATCGCGGCGCTCACCGCCGGCCTCACAGGCGCCGATATCGCCAACCTGATCAATGAAGCAGCGATTGCTGCGACCAGACGCAATGCCGCTCAGGTAGGCATGGAGGATTTCACGGTGGCGATCGAACGGATCGTCGCCGGGGTCGAGAAGAAGAGCAGGGTGCTTAGCAAGGACGAACGCTGGCGGGTCGCCTATCACGAAATGGGCCATGCCCTTGTCGCCGCGAGCCTTCCGGGCGTCGATCCCGTGCATAAGGTTTCGATCATTCCGCGCGGCGTCGGTGCGCTCGGCTACACGATGCAGCGCCCGACCGAAGACCGCTTTCTGCTCGCCGCAAGCGAACTCAAAAACCGGATTGCGGTGCTGATGGGAGGACGTGCCGCCGAGCAATTGATCTTCGGCGGCGATGTATCCACCGGCGCCGCCGATGACCTGCAGCGGGCGACGGAAATCGCCGTGGAGATGGTCACGCGATACGGAATGGATCAGAAAGTCGGGCAGCGGACTTATACGTCGCGCCCGCAAAACTTCTTGCCCGGGGTGCAGGACAGAGCGGTGAGCGCGGCGGAGGCCACGGAACGCGAAATCGATCTAGCTGTCCGCGATCTGATCGAAGCCGGCGACGCCAGCGCTCGTTCCATTCTCGAGCGGCGGCGAGCAGATCTCGACGAGGGTGTTGCCCTTCTGATCGCTAGGGAGACATTGACCTCGGAGGAATTTGCGCCGTTGCGCCCGGCATCGGCTCAACAAAAGGCAGCCGAGTGACGAGCGCGAGCCGCTGGTTGATATGTGCTCACGGCCTCGGTTCATTACGCGCATTTCACCAGGCGAGCTTCTGACGGACTTACGGCTTCGCGGGATGAATAA
>VAZS01000438.1 GCA_005884855.1 Alphaproteobacteria bacterium
TGATTCCGGATTGCTCGAAGAAGTCCAGCACTTTGGTGGCATCGAATTCGCGGGCGATCACGCCTTTGGCGCCATGGTAGAGGCCCATCACGCCCCAGCCGGAGCCGCCAATATGGAAGATCGGCATCGCCACCAGCGACACGTCGTCCTCGGTCCATTTGTTCCAATCGGGCTTTTCGTCCCTGCCGGTCTCGACCAGGTTCAGGAAATTGGCATGCGAGAGCATCGCGCCTTTGGGTTTGCCTGTGGTGCCGGAGGTGTAAAGCTGGATGGCGATGTCGTGCCGCTCGATCGGTACGTTCGGGTCATCATCGCTCTGCGCATCGCGCCACTTCGTGTAGTTCAGCCAGCCCGGCGCTGCGCCTTCGGTGGCAATGAAAGTGCGGACATGAGGCAGTTGCGATCTGATGTTGTCGATCTGGCCCGTGAACTCCGGCCCGACAAACAGTACGGGAGCCCTGCAATCTTCGACAATGAAAGCGATCTCGGGGCCGGCAAGCCGCCAGTTCACCGGCGCCATCACTACGTTGGCCTTCATTGCACCAAGCAAAAGCTCGAAATAAACATCGCTGTTTTTACCCAGATAGGCGATGCGCTCGCGCGGCTTGACCCGCTGCGCTATCAGCGCGTTGGCAACACGGTTGGTGAGGATATCGAAATCGGCGAAGCTGGTCCGGCGGCCCTCGAATTCAAAGGCGATGGCATCGCCGCGGCTCTTGGCCCGCGCGCGCACCATCTCGGCAAGGTCTGCCGGCTGTTGAATGTCGGACATCGCGCTCCCGCAATCTTGTTTTGTCGTGGTAATTCTGGCGTCAGCGCGCGCCAAAGACAATATGGGAAGACGTCAGCCCCGCGCGGCGCGGTCCTTTTCGTTCTGCGCCTTGATCGAGTCGCGCGCCTGGGTCCAGTCGGCGTCGGACCAGTCGCGCAACTGATAGAAGTTGCCGCCCATCGCCAGCGCCTGAGCGCCATCCATCGCGATCGTCTCCCCATTGATCCAGTCGCATCCGCCGGAAATCAGGAACACCGCGAGATTCTGCAGCTCCTCCATCTTCCCGACGCGACCCATCGGGTTCAATGCCTTGGTACGCGCTCCGGCTTCATCGCCGGGCTTGATACGCTTGCTCATGCCTTCGGTCGGAATTTCGCCGGGGGCGATGGTGTTCAGCCGGATGCCGTAGTGACCCCATTCCGTCGCCAGCGACATGGTCATGGCGTGGATCGCGGACTTGCTCATCGCCGAGGGCACCACATAGGGACTGCCGTTGCGGACCCATGTCACCGTTATCGAAACCACATTGCCGCGCTGCTTGGCGGCGATCCAGCGTTTGCCAACTGCATGCGTGACGTAAAAAGTGCCATGCATGACGATGTTGGCGACAGCGTCGAACCCGCGGGGCGAGAGTTCCTCCGTCCGCGAGATGAAATTGCCGGCGGCGTTGTTGATGAGGTCCGTCAGAGGGCCATCCCTGAAAATCGTCTCGATCATTTCGTCGACCGCGAGCGCATTTCGAATATCAACGCCGTGACTTGTGACCCGCCCGCCATAAAGGTCCATCAGCTCGGTCGCCGTTTCGTCGCAGACGGCTTTGCGACGGCCGCAAATATGTACCTCGGCCCCGAGCTTCAGGAACCGTGCCGCCATCGACTTGCCCAGACCTGTGCCGCCGCCGGTGACGAGGATGCGGCGGCCAGCGAGAAGTTTTTCGTTGAACATGGGAGGTATCCGCCTAAAAGGATTGTCCGTTAATTGGTCGATTGACTAAATCCGGACAACGCTGGTCTGTAAAGCGTGAAACAACGAAGAGCAGGGAGAATCATCGATGGATGATCGCGTCTCGGTATCGATTTCGGATGGAGTTGCCGATGTTCGTCTGGTGCGGGCGGACAAGATGAACGCTCTCGATGCCGCGATGTTCGATGCACTTGTCGGTGCTTCCGACCGGCTCGCCCGCGAAAAAGGCGTGAGAGCGGTGGTACTGTCCGGCGAAGGCCGTGCGTTTTGCGCTGGCCTCGACATGGGACGCTTCGCGGCCATGAAGGATCAGGGCGGCAACGGGATAGCCGGAGGCGAAAGACGCGACCTCGCCGCGCGCACCCACGGGCTTGCCAATTTCCCGCAGCAGGCTGTGTGGGGATGGCGGCAGCTTCCGATGCCGGTGATCGCGGCGATCCAGGGCGTGGCGTTCGGCGGTGGGTTCCAGCTCGCGCTCGGCGCCGACATGCGCTTTTTAGCGCCGGATGCGAGGATGTCGATCATGGAGATCAAATGGGGTCTGGTGCCCGACATGGCGGGGACGCCGATCCTCGCGAGCCTGGTGCGCGACGA
>VAZS01000004.1 GCA_005884855.1 Alphaproteobacteria bacterium
GAATCGCGATCTCCAGCGTTGATAGATCGTAGCGCGCTCGCGTTGCCTCAGGCAGCTTCAGCATGCGCGAGAACATCGTCGGCACCAGCTGGGTGTGGGTGACGCCCCACTTCTCGACCAGCTCCAGGTAACGCTCGGGATCGAAGTGCTCCATAATGATTGCAGTGCCGCCGGCGCGGATCGTGAGATTGACCGCGGCCTGCGGCGCCGAATGATATAGCGGCGCGGGCGACAGATAGATCATCCCCTCACGGTACTGCCAGATCTTGTACAGGAAATCGAACATCGGCAACTGCTGCGTCGGGGGTTGCTCCGGCAGCGGCCGCAGAATCCCCTTCGGCCGCCCGGTGGTGCCCGATGAATAAAGCATGGCAGTGCCGATGCATTCGTCCGATATCGGCGTCTTGGGAA
This sequence comes from Alphaproteobacteria bacterium, assembly GCA_005884855.1. Taxonomy (GTDB): domain Bacteria; phylum Pseudomonadota; class Alphaproteobacteria; order Rhizobiales; family Xanthobacteraceae; genus Bradyrhizobium. The sequence continues at coordinate 412 of VAZS01000004.1, forward strand.
GCCCGCGTGTTGCATCCTGCAGCCCGACGATGCGCTCGCCTTCGCTTTCACCATCGGCCACGATGCAGAGTTCGACGTTTGGACATTCAGTGAGCGCCTCGCGCGCGATGTCGAGTTTCGCCACTGACGTGATGAGAACACGCGACTGGCTATTGTTGACGATATAGGCAAGTTCGCTCGGCGTCAGATACGAGTTCACGCAGGTGAAATAAAGTCCGGACCGCTCGCCCGCGCCGCAGGCCTCGAGGTAGCGGCTGTTGTTCTCCATGAAGATTGCATAGTGGTCGAGCCGCCTCAGTCCTAGTCTGCGAAACAGATGCGCCAGGCGATTGCTGCGCGCCTCCAGTTCGGCATAGGTAACAGCCTCTCCCGAGCTCGCCATGATGAAGGCGGGCTGAAGCGGGCGGAGACGTGCGTGCGTGCCGGTGTACATCGTGTCTCCAACGTCCTTATGCGGCGAGGCGAAGAATTTCGCGCACCTGCGCCGGGTTGTCGATCTTGCGTGGATTGCGTGGAATCCACGGCGTTGCCATCGCCTGCTCCGCAATGCGGTCGAAATGCTCGGCGCCGACTCGGACTTCCCCAAGGCTGCGCGGCATGCCGAGCCCGGCGATAAAGCCATCGAGCACGTCGGCGGCGTCCTTGCCGGGCTGTCCCATCGCGGCGGACACCATGGCCTGCCGTTCGGCGTTGTCAGGTTTGTTCCAGCGCATCACCGAGGGCAGCATCACGCACGACGTATAGCCGTGCGGCACGTCGTACACGGCGCCGAGCACGTAGCCGATGCCATGGCTCGCGCCCATCGGTACGCCTGCGGACAACGGCCCCATCGAGAGCCATGTCCCGATCTGGCAATCCATCCTCGCCTCGAGATCGCGCGGGTTTGCCTTTACGCGCGGCAGCGCCTGCGACAGCATCGAAAGTCCCTTCAGGGCTTGCGCGTCGGTGTAAGGGTGCGCCTCGCGCGAGCACAACCCTTCCACACAATGATCGACCGCGCGGATGCCGGTCGAGAGCCACAACCATTCCGGCGTATGCACGGTTATCGCGGGGTCGAGAATGGCCGCGCGCGGGATCACCAGCTCATGGCGAAGCATCTCCTTGACTTTGGTGCGCGCATTGGTGACGCCGGCAATCGCGCTGAACTCGCCGCCGGCAATCGTTGTCGGTACGCTGATCTGGCGTACCTTCGGCGGTGCCATTTCAGGCGCGACGCCCTTCACGGCGCGGATCCTGTCGATATCCTCGACGCTGCGAACGTCGTTGGCCAGGCAAAGCTGCACGGCCTTCGCGCCGTCGGTGATCGACCCGCCGCCTACCGTGACGATAAGGTCGGCATTTGCAGCGCGCGCCTGTTCGGTGGCGGCGATGACGGCTTCGCGCGGGGTGTGCGAGGGCATCGCATCGAAGGTCCCCACAGCGCGGCGCCCGAGGCTTTCCCGGATTTTGTGGATCTCATCGGTATTTCGATGGAGCGTGCCGCTGACCATCAGAAAAGCGCGGTTCAGGCCCAAACGGTCCAGTTGGGCCGGGACCGCCTCGGCGGCGGGGCGGCCGAAAACAACCTCCTCCATGGCGCCGAAAACGACACGCCCGGTGCGCACGATGTTTATCCTCCCCGATGTTCTGGCCTTTGTTGGCCTTTAAAACAATTTAGCGGAGGTACCGTGCCAATGGGAACCATAAAATAATGCCGGGGCCGGAAAGGCCAGTTCTTTGCGGCCGCAATCCCCTAATGCCTCCGAAACACGCACGCCGCTTCGCGCGCGGAACGTTGCAGCGTCGATGCATGGCGATTTTGCTTGATCCCTGCTGGTCTTTGAACAGACTGTGGCCGATCTCATCTTGAACCCGCCCTCATTACCGGCTGGCTCGATGATCGCGGCAAGTGTGCAGAGGAGATGCCATTGAGCGCGAGTGGGAAATCGGAGCGTCCGGCTCGAACAGAGAATTTCACGATCCATTCACGGTTCAACTTCGGGCCGCTGATCATGTTGCTTGCACTTGCCTTGGCCGGCTGCGGAGACAAGTCGGCGCCGCAAGCTGCCGTCGCTCCACCCTCCGTGACCATCGCGCAGCCCACCAAACGTACCGTTACGGATTGGGACGAATTCACCGGAAGGTTCGAGGCGGTGGAGGAGGTGCAGGTTCGCGCTCGGGTCGGCGGCTTCGTCACCAGCGTCGAGTTTCGCGACGGCGCCTTCGTCAAGACCGGCGACCTTTTATACGTGATCGATGCTCGCCCTTTTGAGGCCGTCGCGGAGCAAGCCGATGGCCAGCTCGCGGACGCCCGCGCCAAGGCAGAACTCGCCAGACGTGAGCTCGACCGTGCGCTTACATTGAATCAAACCCAGGCGGTTTCGGATTCCATTGTCGATCAGCGTCGGCAGGCGCTGCAAGCCGCCAAGGCCGCTCAGTTGCAGGCCGAGGGTGCGCTGAAGGCCGCCCAGCTCAACATCGAATTTACCCACGTGGCGGCGCCGATCGGCGGCCGGGTCAGCCGCCATCTCGTCAGTGCAGGCAATCTCGTGCAAGGCAGCGAGGGCGGCTCAACGCTGTTGACCTCGATCGTTTCGCTCGACCCGATTTACGTTTATTTCGACATGGATGAAGCGACCTACATCAAAAACAATCGGCTCTATTTCGAGGGTAAGCGCCCGAGTTCGCGCGAGAATCCAAATCCAGTCCAGGTAGCGCTGACAGGCGAAACCAAACCATCTCATGATGGCAAGATGGATTTTGTCGACAACAGGCTGGATGTCGCCACCGCGACGTTGCGCGGTAGGGCGGTGATCCCCAACAAGGATTTCTCCATTCTGCCGGGGCAGTTCGGCCGGGTGCGGCTGATCGGAAGTGCACCCTACGAGGCGCTATTAGTGCCGGATACGGCGATTGCGACCGATCAGTCGCGCAAGATCGTTTTCGTGGTCAAGGACGACGATACCGTGGAGGCCAAGGCTGTCACACTCGGCCCGCTCGACGAGGGACTGCGCGTCATCCGCGAAGGGCTGAAGCCGGAGGACCGCGTGATCGTCGATGGACTGCAGCGCGCGCGTGTCGGGGCCGAAGTGAGCCCGCACGCCGCGTCCGCGCCTTCGAGCGGAAGCAAGACATGAACCTCGGCCGGCTTTCCATCAATCAGCCGATCCTCGCGATGGTGCTGTCGATCGTGCTCTTGATCGTCGGCGCGATCGCCTACACCACGCTACCGGTCTCGGAATATCCCCAAGTGGTGCCGCCGACGGTGGTGGTCACCACACAATATCCCGGTGCTTCCGCGCAAACCGTCTCGGATACCGTCGCCGCGCCGATCGAGCAGGAGATCAACGGGGTCGAAGACATGCTGTACCTCTACAGCCAGGCGACCTCGAACGGCAGTCTCACTGTCACCGTCACCTTCAAGCTCGGCACTGACCTCGACAAGGCCCAGGTGCTGGTTCAGAACCGCGTCGCCATTGCGCAACCGCGCTTGCCGGAAGAGGTGCAGCGAAACGGCGTCGTCACCCGCAAGAACAGTCCCGACATTCTGATGGTCGTATTCATGCTGTCGCCGGACGACAGCTTCGATCAGCTTTACATCAGCAACTATGCGCTGCTGCAGGTGCGCGATCGGTTGCTCCGCCTCGACGGCATCGGCGATATCCAGATGTTCGGCGCGCGCGATTACTCGATGCGGTTATGGCTCGATCCGGACAGGATCGCCACCCTCGGGATGACCGCGGGCGAAGTGCTGGCGGCTATCCGCGCGCAGAACCTGCAGATCACCGGGGGGCAGATCGCCGAGCCGCCAATAGCCGACCGGGCGTTTCAGCCAAACCTCACCTTCACCGGCCGCCTGAAGGATTCGCGGCAATTCGAGGATATCGTGGTCAAGGCCGGTGGCGACGGCCGCACGGTGCGGTTACGTGATGTGGCGCGAATCGAACTGGGCGCATTGGCATACACCACCAACAGTTTCTTGCTCAGGAAGTCGGCGGTTGCGCTATTGGTCACGCAGCGGCCCGGATCGAATGCGCTCGCCACGGCCAAGAACATCTCCAACGCGATGGTGAAACTGAAGGCCGATTTTCCGCGCGGGCTCGACTACAATATCGGCTACAACCCGACCGAATTCATTGCGCAATCCGTCAATGAGCTGATCAAGACCATATATGAGGCGATGCTGCTCGTTGTCATCGTCGTGCTGGTGTTCCTGCAGGGCTGGCGCCCCGCGATCATCCCGATCGTCGCGATCCCGGTGTCGCTGGTCGGCACCTTCGCTGTCATGGCGGCGCTTGGATTTTCCATCAACAATCTGACGCTGTTCGGGCTCGTGCTTGCGGTCGGTATCGTGGTCGACGACGCGATCGTGGTGGTGGAAAACGTCGAGCGGCATCTTGGACAGGGCATGAGCCGGCGCGATGCGGCGCTTCGGACCATGGAAGAGGTCGGCACCGCGCTGGTCTCGATCGCGCTGGTCTTGTGCGCGGTGTTCGTACCGACCGCGTTCCTCGGCGGCATCTCGGGACAATTCTTTCAGCAATTTGCGGTCACGATTGCGGTTGCCACGGCCATTTCCTGCTTCTGTTCGCTGACACTTTCGCCGGCGCTGGCCTCGCAGATCCTCAAGCCGCATGGACACAAGCGCCCACCGGCAAGGTGGAATATCATCGGGCGCGGCTGGGACAGCTTTAGCGGTTTCTTCAACCGCGGCTTTGACCTTCTTGCCCATCGCTATGCCAACGTCGCAAACTTCGTCATCCGGCATTCCGTGGTCATGCTGCTGATCTATGGCGTCCTGATCAGCAGCGCTGGATGGTTGCTGGCGACGACGCCGCAGGGCTTCATTCCGGCACAGGATCGCGGCTACGTGATTGTTTCCGTCCAATTGCCGGGCGCGGCATCGTTGACGCGCACGACCGAAGTCGTCCGGGAGGTCGAAAAGATCGCTCTCGATACGCCCGGCATTGTTCGCGTCGCCGCATTCGCAGGCTTCTCAGGCGCCACCCGAACGCAGGCGGGCAATGCCGCGGCTTTGTTCCCGGTGTTCGAACAGCCGGAAGTGCGCCTGAAGAAGGGGTTGTCGGCGGCGGCGATCACGGGGGAGTTGCGCAAGCGCCTGTCCGCGCTTCAGGGCGCGTTCATTATTGTCATTCCGCCGCCCGCGGTGCCGGGCATCGGTACTGGCGGCGGCTTCGCCATGCGTATCCAGGATCGACAGGGTCGCGGCCCCGAGCTGCTGGCCGCGGCGACCGACGAACTCGTAGCGGCCGCGCGCAAGGCGCATGGGCTGACCTCGGTATTTTCTCCATTCACCGCGAACACGCCGCAGGTGTTCGTCGATATCGATCGCGTCAAGACGCAGAAGCTCGGCGTGCCGATACAGAACGTCACCGAAACGATCGAGACTTACTTCGGCTCCGCCTACGTCAACGACTTCAATCTTTTCGGCCGCACGTATCACGTCACCGCGCAGGCGGATATGCCGTTCCGCAAAGAAACCGCGGACCTCGCGCGACTGCGAACCCGGAATGCCACCGGCGAGATGGTGATGCTCGGGAGCGTCGTGAATTTCCGCGACATTTCGGGACCGGATCGCGTTGCGCGCTATAACCTTTATCCCGCATCCGAACTGCAGGGCGACACCACGCCCGGAACAAGTTCGGCGACGGCTATCTCCGTCATGAAGCAGCTCGCAGACCAAACGCTGCCGAGCGGATTTTCCTATGAATGGACCGACCTCTCGTATCAGCAGGTCACCGGCGGCAACACCGGTCTCTACGTATTTCCGATCTGCGTGCTGTTCGTGTTTCTGGTATTGGCTGCGCAATACGGCAGCTGGAGCCTGCCGTTCGCGGTCATCCTGATCGTGCCGATGTGTCTGCTCGCTGCGACGCTCGGGGTGCGAATCATGGGGCAGGACGTCAACATCCTGACCCAGATCGGCTTTGTCGTCCTCGTCGGGCTGGCCGCGAAGAACGCCATCCTGATCGTGGAGTTCGCCCGTGATATCGAGCTGGAGGGCCGCGATCGTCTCGACGCCGTCATCGAGGCCTGCCGCTTGCGGCTGCGTCCGATATTGATGACGTCGTTTGCGTTTATTCTCGGCGTGCTGCCGCTGGTGATTTCCTCCGGGTCTGGATCGGAAATGCGTCAGGCAGTCGGGGTCGCCGTGTTCTTCGGCATGATCGGTGTGACATTGTTCGGACTGATCTTCACGCCGATTTTCTACATGATCGTGCGCAATCTTGCCGATCGGCAGCAGGGCAAAAAGCCCGCTACAGCCAAATAGCAGACAAGTTCATCGCCGCTTCGCAATCGGCAAGACTATTGGCCTACTTGAACTATGTGGGCCGCTGCGGCTTATACAATCAGACTCAGAAAAAAACATTTGGGAGATAAATATGAGATCGAAATTGTTCTTGGCTGCCCTTGCGGCCTGCGGCCTGGTACTCACCGGGCCAGTGTCGGCGCAGGGCGTCAAAATCGGAATTCTGAACGATCAGTCCGGCGTCTACGCCGACTATGGCGGCAAGTGGTCGTTCGAGGCCGCCAAGCTGGCAGTCGAGGATTTTGGCGGCAGCGTGCTTGGCCAGAAAATCGAGGTGATCTCCGCGGACCATCAGAACAAGCCCGATCTGGCCACCGCCATCGTCCGGCGCTGGTATGAAGTCGAAGGCGTCGACATGATCACCGAGCTCACGACCTCCTCGGTCGCGCTTGCGATTCACGATCTGTCGAAGCAGATGAAGAAGATCGACATCGTCGTCGGCGCGGCGACCTCGCGCCTGACCGGCGACGCCTGCCAGCCCTACGGCTTCCACTGGGCCTACGATACCCACGCCCTCGCGATCGGCACCGGCGGCGCGCTGGTGGAAGCGGGCGGCGATACCTGGTTCTTCATGACCGCCGACTACGCCTTCGGTTATGCGCTGGAAAAGGACACCGGTGACGTCGTCAAGCAAAGGGGCGGCAAGGTCCTGGGTTCGGTCCGGATACCTCTGAATTCGTCGGACTTCTCGTCATTCCTGCTGCAGGCGCAAAGCTCGAAAGCGAAAATCATCGGGCTTGCCAATGCCGGACTCGATACCACCAACTCGATCAAACAGGCGGCCGAATTCGGCATCGTCAGGGGCGGCCAGAAGCTCGCCGGGCTTTTGCTGACGTTGGCGGAAGTGCACGGACTTGGACTTGAGGCCGCCCAGGGTCTGGTGCTGACGGAGGGCTATTACTGGGATCGCGACGATAAAAGCCGCGACTTGGCCAATCGCTACTTCAAACGAACTGGCCGCATGCCAAGCATGATTCAGGCGGGCACCTATTCGGCGACGCTGCAATATCTCAAGGCAGTCAAGGCGGCCGGCACCAAGGACACCGAAGCGGTCGCGAACAAGCTGAAGGAACTGCCGGTGGACGACCAGTTCGCGCAGGGCAAAGTTCTGCCGAATGGCCGCATGGTACATGACCTCTACTTGTTGGAGGTGAAGAAGCCCTCGGAATCGAAGAAGCCTTGGGACTATTACAAGCAGCTCGCGGTAGTGCCAGGTGATAAGGCATTCCCCACCGCGAAGGAAAGCGGCTGCCCCCTAACCAAGTGAAGATCTGCTGCGTGCTTCGTAAAGCGTGAGCGTGGCTGGCTTAGCCCCGTCTCACGCTTGCGCCGCCG